>JAFUUG010000330.1 GCA_017483905.1 Bacillota bacterium | reverse complement strand
TTTGACGAGCTTGCAAAAACGGAGCTTAAAGAGGCAGTGCAGGAAATAACACAGCTTGAAAACCCTAACTCCGTAATACAAATGCGTGATTGGCTCTGCAGATACGGACTTGAAACGGACAGTCTTGATAAGAAGGCAGTCTCCGAAATGCTCAAGACTGCTCCTCCGAAACTCGCAAAGGTTCTGACGATAAGACAGCAGCTTTCAAAGTCATCGGTGAAGAAATATCAGGCAATGCAGAACACAGCTTGTAAGGACGGCAGAGCAAGAGGAATGTTCCAATTTTACGGAGCAAACCGCTCCGGGCGGTTTTCGGGAAGAAATATTCAGCTCCAAAACCTGCCTCAGAACCATCTTTCCGACCTTGATGAAGCAAGAAGTATTTTGCGTAACGGCGATTATGAGGTCATGAGTATGCTCTATGACAACATTCCCGATACACTATCTCAGCTCATCAGAACAGCCTTTGTTCCGAAGAAAGGATATAAGTTTATCGTTGCCGACTTTTCGGCGATAGAGGCAAGAGTTATAGCTTGGCTTGCGGGCGAGCAATGGAGATTAAATCTTTTTGAAAGCGGTGGAGATATATACTGTCAATCGGCATCACAGATGTTTGGTGTCCCTGTTGTGAAAAATGGTATCAACGGACATTTGAGACAGAAAGGCAAGATTGCTGAATTGGCGTGTATAGCCGAAGGAGAACTTGTTCTTACGGATAAAGGTCTCATACCGATTGAAAAAATTACACTTGCTCATAAGTTATGGGACGGTGAAGAATGGGTAAATCATGAAGGTGTTGTTTATAAAGGCGAAAGAGAGGTTATCTATTATGACGGACTCAAAGCAACTGCAGACCACCTCGTCTGGGTCGAAGGGAAATCGGAGCCTATACAGTTTAGACAAGCTGCCGCCTGCGGAACACATCTCATACAAACCGGAGATGGTCGGAAAGCAATACGGCTGGGTAAAGGCAGCAGAGCCAAAAAAATAGAGAACTTAAAAATCAATTCAAGCAAGGTTAGAGTTTATGACATACGAAATGCCGGAAAGCATAATCGTTTTACCGTATCGGGAAAGCTCGTCCATAACTGCGGATACGGAGGATCAAGCGGCGCATTAAAGGCGATGGGCGCAGTCGATATGGGAATACCCGAAGAAGAACTGAAACCTCTCGTTGATGCGTGGAGAGATGCAAATCCAAATATCGTAAAGCTGTGGTGGGCGTTTGACGATGCCGTAAAAAACGTGGTTTCGCTGAAGACTTCCGAAACTGTAAACGGCATCAAATTCTCCTACAAAAGCGGGATGCTTTTTATCACACTACCAAGCGGCAGAAACCTTGTGTATGTCAGACCGAAACCGGGTATAAACAAATTCGGCGGTGAGTCTGTCACATACGAAGGTATCGGAGCAACGAAAAAATGGGAGCGGATAGAAAGCTACGGTCCGAAATTCGTGGAGAATGTTATACAGGCTATTGCGCGGGATCTGCTCCTTAATGCAATGAAAAATCTTCGGGAATTCTTTATTGTGGCTCATGTACACGATGAAGTGATAATCGAAGCCGATGCCGGTATGACTTTGGAAGAAATGTGCGAAAGGATGAGCCAAGCACCCGAATGGGCGAAAGGCTTAAATCTGAAAGCTGACGGATATGAATGTATGTACTACAAGAAGGATTAGGAAACGCCGGTTAAGGCAATAAAATAATTCCTTGCGGCAAGCCGCCGCCTTGCAATGACGCTCCTCGCAAGCATCGTCGCTTGGCAAAGGCTAAGAAATTATTTTATTTTGAATGTATCGGCGTTTCCTCAAAGGAGGACAAAGAACATGAATATATTTAGACCGCCGATAGGCTTACAATCTCATTGGACAGCAGTAAATGAACGAAATGCGGAGCTTTCAAAGGCTATCACGAGATACTCAAGTGACTGCTTGAAAGAAGGCTCGCATAAGGCAGTTTACATCAAGAACATAAAGAAATTGGCGCTTGAGATAGTCGGAAACTGCGATACGGAGCTTAAGCTGCTTGAGGAAGAAGGCAGGACATGAAAGAAGGCGAATGTACGGGCGAACTTGAATGCAATCGTTTTAACTGTATTTACTACGATTGCGGCGTTTGCATAGTCGATGATTATTCCTGCCGAATGATGCTCGACACAGAAGATTTTTACAACAACAGACCTTCTTGGGAGGATGATAGACAATGGCAAGATTTACGGTCAACTCGACCATATTCAAGAAAACAGCCGAAAAGGTGCTGACTGTGATAAATAAAAGACTTCCTTTCCCGATCGCAGTCGAAGTCGCAGCAGGGAAAGTGAAAATGCGAGGAATGAACGGCGACCACTGTCTTGAAGTGACGACCGATTGTGTATGGAATACGGAAAATGGTGCGATAAACATATTTCCCGATGACCTTGAAACGATAATAAAGCTGTCGGGAGATATAACCGTTACCAAGACAGAAAAGAAAACCATAAAGGTAACTGCGGGAAGAAAAAATATCATTTTGCCGATTGCGGATACGGATATTTTGTGTATGCCAGAAGTCGAAGAAGAAAACAAAATACTGCAGTTTACGGAAGGCTGGCTTTATGAAACGCTCTCCGAAATGTCACCTTTTGCATCAAAAGATAAATCGAGAGAAATATTCAATTCCGTAAATTTCAGTATCAGATATTCACAAGCCGAAACTGCGGATATACCAAGGATAAGCATCAGAAAATTTCCGCCGTATTCCGTTATCGGCAAAGGTGAAAACTGTACCCTGAATGTTATGTGTGTTCCCGTTCTTAAAAAGGTTCTTGACAGAAAATCGAATTCAAAAGTCGTCATTTCGATGGACGAAAAGCACATACAGATCAAGTGTAAAAATGCCGTATATGTCATAAGGCAAATGAGCGGAACATACATAAACACAGCTAAACTTCTGGCCGATGTAAGCGAATGGCATTTCAAGGTAAATGCCAGAAAGCTGCGTGAGATAACAGAATACTACGATACCGTTGCGATGCGAAATAAGGTAAATAACTTTTTCTCATTTTTCAAGTATGGGAACAAGTTATACTCTGTATTTTTATCGGGTACTTGTGTTGTTACGGACGAACTTGAAACGCAGGACTTATCCTTTCCCGATGATTTTTGCATAGCGTTTAATTCGCTTTATCTTGCGCAGGCTTT
>JAFUUG010000329.1 GCA_017483905.1 Bacillota bacterium | reverse complement strand
CTTCAAAATACCTTTGCGCATCATCCTCTTTTCCAATCAGCATACCATATAACTTTATCCACTCCATTCTCCCCAGCGGGTGTTCTTCATAGCTTGACCTTTCCACCATTACAGGTATGCCTATAAGCTCTATCTCCTCCTTGACTTTCGGAGAATGGTATATCATCGTAGATTCTATGGCAATATTACATTCCGATTCTGCCAGCATCTCATAATCAGGTGAATTATATTTTCCTATGTAATCTATCTTTCCATCGTTCATTGCATTTTTTATATTTGCAAGACTCCAGTCGTCAATATCTGTAGATGTCATTTTAACGAAATTTATCCCACCTATAGCATCAAAAAGATCCATCGCCGAAGAAGCTGCCAGATACACAGAGTTTATCGGCTGTTTCAATATCGTCATATTGTCTGTACCCTGTGGAATATCGACATTTTCCGGTACCAATAAAAAATCATCATCTGCAATATGTATTACTGAGCAGCCATCTTTGCAGTAATCAACTGAAAATTGAGTTGCATACGTCAATTCCATACTTCCGACAGTATCGGATATGGCTTTTTCTCCTCTCTCCGTCGCACAGCCACAAAACAGTACACATATCACAAAAACAAAAAATATTTTACTTATTATTTTATTCGTCATTTTATTTATCCACTTTGCTTAGGAAAGGTAAATATATTTGTTTACACTTCCTTATTGTTTTATCGTTGATGAATCAAATATCAGTGTGTACTCTATCTCATACGGCTGACTCATTGCCGTTGTATCAGCCAGTACAGGCATATTGTAATCAAAAGCCTCTATCGGTATCTCAAATACCGAATTTTCTTCTGTACTTATCGGAAGATACTTTTCATCGTTTACTTTCATATAATCGTATTTGTTGCTGCTCCATTTTATCTGCGCGTAAGCCTTTCCATCTCTGACAGTTATTTTTGTCGGAGATTCAACGCAAGCCTTTCCCGAACCGCCCGAAAGTCTGACTTCTGCCATATATTCCCCATCGGTTAATCCAAGAGAATCAACATTTTTCGTCACACCATCGGCAAATGCCTCTATCGGAAGAGAATCCGCACGAAAGACGAGCTTTCTGTCATACCATAATTGTTTTTTTATGCTGAATGCCGCACACTCTATCTCTTTATCAAGTGCCTCTACCGGAATTGTAAAACTGTGTACACCGTCTTTTTCCGTAAACTTTATAACATCATCGGAATTACAGGCATCCTCCGCACTTCCCATGTATAAACATTCATATCCGGTTCCGCTCATAGTCATTACGGCTGACATATTTCCATCTTTTACCCTTAGCAGACATTCCGTTATATGAAACATTGAAGAACTTGAATCTACATTTATGTTGTATTCTCCGTCATTAAGAGAGTCTGCATATAAAGGTTTCATTCCCTCATATCCGACTTTTTCTTCTTTTGTTTTATCCGCTTCCGATGCTACAGGCAAAGCCTTTTCCTGCTGTATCTCGGTTTCATTTGTGCTAATGCTTTTCTCCGTATTTGCACAGCCGCTCAGTATAACACCTGTCAATGCTGCCAATAAAGCCGCAGCAGCGTATTTTTTTCTTTTCATAATAATATCCCTCACTCTGTATACACAAATCCCCCGTCTTTAAGGCGGGGGAACAAAAATTCCATTGATTATTTTATAGAATCGACTGCTGCTTGTGCGTGTTCAACATATAATTTCTGTATTTCTTCGTTTTCACCTAAACCTCTTAAAAGGCACTCGACTTTATATCCGTTCTTTTCAAATATAGATTTCCATGAATCCTCTTCATCGCCTGCCATATCATTATTAGCGTGATCGCCCGAAACTACCATAAGCGGTTCGAGTATGACTCTCTCGTAATTGCCCTCTTTTACCTTTGCAAGCACATCATCGACCGAAGGTGTAGCTTCTACTGTACCTATATAATAATTTGCATGACCGTCGGCAGTCATAAGATCCTGCATTTTCTGATATACGGCATTTGACTCTGCCTCAGTACCGTGTCCCATAAAGCATATAGCCGTCTTTCCGTCATCGTATTCTTTTGTCCATTCAACTATTGCCTCTTCCACACGTTTAAAATCATCATCACTTGTAAGCAGCGGCTCTCCTATTGCAACCTTTTCAAAAGAATCCGAAGCTTCTCCTATCTGCTTAACAATATCGTTGTATTCAATACCATTCATAAGATGTGTAGGCTGTACCACAAGTTTCTTTACTCCGTTATCCGATGCTCTTTTAAGTGCGGCATCAACATCATCTATAAGTATTCCGTCACGTTTGTTTACATGATCTATGACAATATTTGCCGTAAAACCTCTTCTTACCGAATAATCCGGAAAAGCCTTTTCAAGTGCATTTTCAACAGCCCCTATCGTCAGTCTTCTGCTGTCATTGAAACTTGTACCAAAGCTTAATACGAGCATTTCATTTTCGCCTATTTCATCCTGATTTCTCACATTATCAAGAGAGGCATCTCCCGTATTGTAATTTTCATCATCTTCCGCAGCGTTTTCTTCTGCTTTTGTTTCTTCACTATTATCTGAAATAGTTTCTTCTGCCTGTGTTTCTTCATTGCTATTTGAAATAGTTTCTTCTGCCTGCGTGCCGGTTTGAGCACTTTCCGTACCGGTCTTTTCGTTGCTGCAAGCAGTCAGAGCGGCAAGCATCATTACCGAACTTAACATAATAGCGATTTTTCTTTTCATTATTTATTCATTTCCTTTCATTGATTATAAAGAAATGGCATAAATCGCATAAAAAATCCTTCTGTCTTTTCGGAGATAGAAGGCATCATACAAAAACCCCGTTTTATACAGAGCATTAAATTGGTGCGATCAATACCTCGTGACCCGGAGTTTTACCTCCACTACCAACAAAACGGCAGGTTTCCTGACTTATGTATCATCGCAATATATCAGCCTTCCCAAGTTTTAGCTCAGTGACCTGTTTTATACTGACGTATAATTTATGTACCCAACTGCATATATTGCAGACATTCGCTCTGCATCACACAGTCAGCACACTCCCAAACCAAATATTTTCGGTTTGAGAGTGTAATATATTGCTCCTCAAATACAGTGACGAGTTCGTGCAGGATTCCGACCTGCTTCCCTTTTAACCAATGACGTAAACACAGTCACAGGCACCGTTTGTTATTATTTTGTTCATGAACAATATTTAGTATATCATACAACTTCTTTTTTTGCAATAACTTTTTTATTTGCTCGGTAATATATTTCTATATTCGCAAATCGTCCTCTTCTGTCATTGCCCCGACTGTTGTTCATTTTCGGATATAACAGGCTGATTATCACTCAAAGCATCCGATGGCTGATTTGCACCGTTTGCATTTGAAGGTTCATTATCTTGCACTGTGTTATTTGGTGTATTATTTTGTGTATTGTTTTGTGTACTGTTCTGCGTATTGTTTTGCAAATTATTTTGATTTGTTCCTTGTGAATCATTTTGAGTATTATTTTGTATATCAGGCGAAGTATTGACGCTCTGTGAAGAAGTTGTAACATCTGACTGAAGTTCAACATTATACACACTTTCTTTTTCACCTATATCTACAGAACTTAAATAGAAATCCTTGTAACCGAGCTTTCTTACAGTTATAGTGTGTGTTCCTCTGTCTACCTCAACACTTACCGGAGTTATACCGACTTTTGAATTATCGACATAAAGATCCGCTCCGTTTGGCGTAGAACTTACTGTAAGTTTTCCTTTTTTTACGATCTTTTTAAGTTCAGCCTTGATTTTTATTTCGTCCTTATCGACCTTTACATCTTCTTCATAATCATGATACTCATCTTTTGTAACTTTTACTTTATAAGTACCGTAATCAAGAATAAGAGGTTCTCCCATCTTTTCTGTCTTGCCGTTTACTGTAAGAGTCACATCTTTTACATTTGCTGTTACGATAAGAACACCCGTTTTTATTTGTATCGAAGAGAGATCAAGCTGATAATCCTCATCCTGATTTATAAGTATCTCCTGAGAAAACGGTTCACAGTTAGAACCTTTTACCACAACTTTATGTTTGCCCTCATGTATCTTCATTTCAGTAAAATCAGAGAGATTTTTATGAACATCCGTATCTATTTCTATAACACCGTCACGGATAGATTCTTTATTTATAATTTTGAGGATACCATGACTCTTCACGACCTCTATTGAATAGACAGTATTTGAATATCCTTTTATCGTAACAATATCCATAGAATCT
>JAFUUG010000328.1 GCA_017483905.1 Bacillota bacterium | reverse complement strand
TCAATCAATTCGTGTTCGTGCATATTTTTTCCTGCATTCATATCCGCAATTCGCCTTTTCAATTCTTTCATATTCTCTTTACTGTAAAAAGGGTCATTCTCATCGGGGATTTCAAAGGGTATCTCTTTTGAAACACCGATATTTTCCAAGAAAATAGTTATGACTTTATTCAATGAAACACCCAAATCTTGACAAACTTTTTCGGCATTTGTCTTTACATCATCTGCAACGCTCAAATTTATCTGTGTCATTTCAAACACCTCCCTATAATTCTATTATACACAAATTTCGCCTTTTGTAAAGCGGAAAGTAAAGAAAGCATTTGCTATAATGTTGTAGACAAGGAATTTCGCTGATGATTTTATGGAGGTAAACTATATGGAAAATGGAACATTTGAAGAATATCTCAAAAAGAGTGATCTTTCCGATAATACCATTGATGTATATATTTGGACAGTTAAATATTTTGAGGAACATTATAAAAAAATCAATAAGGCAAATCTTCTTTCGTACAAAGGCTATCTTATGGAGAATTACAAGCCTAAAACAGTTAATCTGCGTATTCAGGCAATGAATAAGTACCTTGAATTTATCGGTAAAAGTTCTTTACGAATCAAGTCGGTAAAAGTACAGCAAAAGAATTTTCTTGAAAATGTTATCAGTAATGCCGATTATAAGTTCTTGAAAAGAAAGCTGAAAAAAGATAATAATATGGAATGGTACTTTGTTGTATGGTATTTGGCGGCTACGGGTGCAAGAGTGAGCGAATTGATACAAATCAAGATAGAGCATATCGAGATTGGATATTTTGACCTTTATTCAAAAGGCGGCAAACTTCGCAGGCTATATATTCCGAAAAAACTTCGTGAAGAAACTCTTGAATGGTTAAAAGAGCAGGATCGCAATTCGGGTTATCTTTTTTTGAATCGATACGGCGAACGCATTACACCGAGAGGAATTTCTCAGCAGCTTAAAAATTATGCGGAAAAATACGGGCTTGATAAAAAAGTAGTATATCCGCATTCATTTCGTCATAGATATGCTAAAAATTTTCTCGAAAAATATAATGATATTTCCTTGCTTGCCGACCTTATGGGACACGAAAGCATAGAAACAACAAGAATTTATCTTCGCCGTACTGCAAGCGAACAGCAAGAAATTGTCGATAAAATCGTAACTTGGTAAAAGCCGCCCTCTGTGAGAACGGCTCGCTATTAACCTAAATTTTCTGTTATTTTGTCGAGTATGGAGAATAGTTCGGCTACTTTGTCGGCTATTCTCTTTTGTTCGGTTAATGGGGGAATTGGGAACATTATTTCAAATAACATTTCTTTTTTTACACGCTGTTGACCTACAACACCTTTGAATGTTTCTTTACCTATATTTATGAAATATTTTGATTTAATAAAAAACAACAAAAATAAAGGGTTAATTTCTTTTGTATACCTGCGTAATACATATAATTCTGTTGTTCCTGCACCATAGCCATTTTCTAATGTTTGTAGGTATGTAGACTTCAAATTTTCAAAACAAGGTGAAATCTTAGCAAATATAATATCATCTTTAGCAAAATGAGTAAATCCATTTTTGCATTCTTTCCATTTTTTTATTTCGTAGCTATATTTTCCGCTATACATATCTTCAATTAATGCCATCGGAATAAAAGAAACTTCTGTGTCATCTGAAATATTATTTTTAGGATTTATTATAAAAATATTTTTTAACCGTTCAAATCTCCAGCTTTTCGGCAATTCAAAAGGTATTTCGGAAGTTATGTTTGTTGTTTTACTTCCGATAACTTCAAAATATGAGTTATCATCACCCTTATATATTACACTTTCACGCTTATCTCGCTTGATTTTGCCCTCTTTTATTAAATTTTCCTTTTCAGCTCTTATTTTTTCAAGCAGAACAGAGGCAGGCTCGTCATTTGGGTCTTGGGGAACGAGTTTTCCTCTTATTGCAAGGTCAAGTATTTTGGATTTTGTTTTTTCAATAGTTGTAAGTAAATCCTCGTTTTCATTTTCAAGATAATTTATAATTTCAAATTTTTTGCCGATTATACTGACAATACGATTCTGCTCTAATATTGGTGGTAAAGGTACAAGTATAGAATGTAATTGATTTGATGACAAGCCTTGTATACCTATACCTTTTCCGCTAATTAGATTTATCAATTTATAGTAATAAAAAATATAATAATAAAAATTTATATTTAAGTTAATATATGGTCTAAGTCTGTGTATATGATTTTGTATTCGTATTTCTTTTTCAAAGTTCCAAATTGCTGCTCGTCCAATGTCACCACCCTCACAAACTAACAAATCACCTTTTTGAACAGTACATTTTTCAATTTCTGCATCTGTGAAATACATTTCTTTCAAAGAATTTAACTCAAATCTATTCCAATATAAATTTGAAGTTGTTATATATGCAAGCTTTTTGCCGTCTGTGTTTGTTTTATTCAAGGCTTTTCCTGTATTATGGCTGAATAAGTTTCCTAACCTCGTCCATTCCCACCCATTCGGCAGTTCAAAAGGTATCTCATCATCAATACATTTTACCGTTCCATTGGGGAACTTCTCATAATGGCAACCATCTCAATAATACAAATCGACAAAAATATTGTATATATGCGGTTTTTATGCTTGAAGTTTTATGCTAATATGTTATTTATATTTTTCTTTCTATGTGATATAATTACAGAAATACCAAAAGGGAGGACGGCACAAAATGAATATTCTATCG
>JAFUUG010000327.1 GCA_017483905.1 Bacillota bacterium | reverse complement strand
TTTTTCGCTTCATCTGACATCTCCTGCGCCCCTATGGAAGCACAGACGGATTTTATTGCATGGGCATCTATCTGATAGTTTTTTATATCCTTTTCCTGTGCAAGTTTTTTTAGATATGCACATCTGACAGGTATATCCTTGCAGAAATCTTTCAGTATCTCAATATAATCTTCAAATTTTCCGCCGCAGAAATTCATTCCTTTTTTTACATTTACATTATCTATATCAAAAGATGCTTCATCATTTTCTTCTTCGGATATATCTTCATCGGAATTGTAAGTTATCAGCTCGGACGGAAGAAAATTAACGAGTGATTCTTCAAGCGCATCTATCTCTATAGGTTTTGAAATAAAACCCTGAAATCCTTCTTTTATGAGCATTTCTTTAACACCCGTAACTGCATTTGCGGTAAATGCAATTACGGGAACTTTCCGGTAATATTCACCGTCCATTTTTCGTATCTTTTTAAGTGTATCTATACCATCCATAGACGGCATCATATGATCGAGATATATAAGATCGAATTTTGCTCTTTTAAGCATATCAAGACATTCAAATCCGCTCATTACCGTTGTTACATCAATATCATACGCTCTCAGAAGTCCCAGTGCGACCTTGAGGTTTATTGCATTATCATCTACCACAAGTACCCTTGCACCCTTCGCTTTGATGTGTTTCTTTTCCACATCGACTTTTACATTCATCTGTTCCATATCTCCAAGCGGAGTGTTGTCAACTATCTTTTGTCTTAAAGTAAATGAAAAAACAGAACCTTTTCCGTATTCACTCTCAACATGGATAGTACCTCCCATAAGTACAAGCAGCTGTTTACATATTGAAAGCCCAAGACCCGTTCCTTCTATCTGTCTGTTCTTTCTTGTGTTTATCTGTTGAAAACTCGTAAACAGTTTATCGAGATTTTCATATTTGATGCCGATACCCGTATCTTTTACACTAACGCTTAGCAGAGCAAAATCTCCATCTCTTTCCCATGATGCAATAAGCTTTATTTCCCCCTCAAGAGTAAATTTTACGGCATTATTAAGAAAATTGATAAGTATCTGTTTTATTCTGATCTCATCGCCCCATAATTTATCCGGTATAGTATCGTCTATTTCAGTGGAGAACTTGATAGGCTTTTCTGCAAGGCGAACTTTTACCATCGTAACAGTATCATATAATAAAGACGACAGGCTGTATTCTCCCTCTATTATCTCCATTTTGCCCGATTCGATCTTTGAAAAATCAAGAATATCATTTATTATTGTAAGCAAAGTCATAGCAGCCGTTCTTATATCAAGTACATTGCGCATAACTCTGTCATTGATATTTTCTCGCATTATAATTTCGGTCATTCCTATTATACCATTCATAGGAGTTCTGATTTCGTGGCTCATATTCGCAAGGAAATCGCTTTTTGCTTTATTTGCCGCATTCGCCTCATTCTTCATTATTATAAGTTCGGTGGAGTAATTCTTGATAGCATCATCAAGTTTTCTTATCGCAGTATAAAGAAATTCCATCTCATCGCCTGTATGAAGGTCAAGCTGTTCAATATGCATAATATTCTTATCAAGCATTTCGATACCGCCGCTTAATATCTTTTCGGATGCCGCAGAAAGTACATTTATCGGTCTTATTATTACTCTGCCGATTATGTATCTGAATATTACGGTTGAAAGCGTTATCATAAGCAGAATACAAAGAACAGATATTATAAGGAATATCCCCATACTTCTGCTGTATTCTATTACCGATTCACTTCCGACATATATGATTTCATCACCGTTAATGCTTATCGGAGAAAGCACACAAATATTTTTGTATCTTCCGTCACGAAACATTATGGTTATCGTTTCTCCTCTTGAAAGAGCTTCTGTATTTTCACTTAACTTTGAATCAACATCTATATGCTTTTCGCTCGGAAAAAGCACCTCTGTAAGTTTTCCGGAATCAAATCTGTAGAAATTTATATTGCGTATATTATTCGAGCTGCTCACAATATTTTTTCTTAAATTTTCGGTTTCCTTATAATATTCAAATACATTCTCTTCTCCATCTGTTATCTCTCTTAAAAAATTGCATACGACCTGATTATTGTCATAACATATATTATAATAAGTTTCCTTTATCATATTATAGTAAATAATACTGCTTATAATTATTACAAAAAAACTAATAAACAAAGAAGATGCAACGGGAAAAATAATAAGTTTTGGAGTAAGACTGTACTTTATTTTTGATGTCATATAAATCCTCCTCCCTGTTTCGCCGCATATCTATGGCGAAGCCGTGTCCTTTTGGATCGACAAAGCATTATCGGTATTTCCATAATTATATTTTATCATATTTTGAATTTAATACAATAGTTTCATATCTAAAAATATTCAATTTTTTATTTGAGCAAAACAATCTCTCTTGTGGTGTTCGGGTAACATCCTTAAAAAGATCATCTCCATAAATTTCAAGTTTATATTTTCTATAATTGCATAAAATATTTTTGCAATCAAAAAAGATTGCGAAAAGCAATATCGCAAACATTATTTGAAAATAATCTAAAAATAATCTATTGATAATTTCAGGAGGACTAATTATGTCAAACAGTTCAAATTCAAGTTCAGGTTCAAATAAAACAAATATTCCGGAAGCAAGAGGTGCTTTGGATAAGTTCAAGTATGAAGTTGCCAATGAAATAGGTGTCCCTTTAAAAAGAGGATATAACGGCGATCTCACATCTGCTCAGAATGGCTATGTTGGTGGATATATGGTAAAAAAGATGATTGAAAATCAGGAACGTCAGATGGCAGAAAACAATAATCAGTAAATTTTTATAATAAAATATACAGCTTTTAAAAAAATAATTGCATAATAACAGCGTATAAAAATAATTCTCATAAATTATATAGTAAACGGCATTAAAAAATGTCGTTTACTATAATTTATCCTTAACATTATATTTTTTTAGATTTCCTTATCGGAGTCCTGCTCTGTGACAGCTTTGCTTTTATTCACTCTGTATCTACATAAGATCATTATTATTACGCAGACTATCACTATCACTGCCGAAAGCACCTGTGAAACGGCTATTCCCGTATGCCCGATTATAAGCTGATCGGTACGCAGTCCCTCTATCCAGAATCGACCTATCCCATATCCGATAAAATATATCAATATAAGCTCCCCGTCAAATGCTTTATGCTTTTTGTACATATGAAGTATGGCAAATAATCCGAGATTCCAGAGTGACTCGTATAAAAAAGTAGGATGGACTTGTATATATTCCGTTCCGTTTACCGAAACTATATGTTCAAGAATGTCGGGTGTAAGATTTTTTGCCTGTTCTTTTATGTACCTGAGTGCAAAAATATTATCGGTATAACCGCCGAAAGCCTCTCTGTTTACAAAATTTCCCCATCTTCCTATTATTTGACCTACATTAAGACCAAGCACACCTATATCCCCGAATCTGAAAAAATTCAGCTTATGTATTCTTGTATATACTATCGCAGTTATAACAGATGCTATTATAGCACCATATATAGCTATCCCGCCATCACGCAGTGCAAATATCTTACTGTAGTCATCTTTGAATTTATCCCACGCAAATATTACATAATATGTTCTTGCGCCGATAAGGCTTGTAATTATGGCATATATGAGGAAATCAAAGCACATATCCGCAGTATACCCTACAGCCTTTGCATAGTGCTGTGCCGTCATAAGTCCGAGAAAGACCCCAAGACCTATTATAATTCCGTACCAGTATACATCAAAACCGAATATGCTGAAAGCAACTCTGTCAAGTTTTTCTATTTGTATACCAAGATTGACAAACCATATTTCAGGTGTCATTTTTTTCACTCCTTTTGTAAGAAAAAATTTGTGAAAACACCGATCCGAAAAAATTTCCGAAACAGTGTTTCACGGCTCTTATTATACTCGAAATTGGAAAATATTTCTGATTTCGAGTGTGCCGGCTGCGTGCCGCAAAGCGGCTATTTACTTTATCGCAGCCGTGTACATAAAGTTATACTGAGTGAGCAAATTTTTTTGCTCACCAGTATAACATTTACTTATTCAATTATACTTAAAACACTGTTGTTCGGGTCAAAAAGTGCTTTAAATCGCTCATTAAGTTTATCTTCGCTTATATTCTCGTAATATTCAAAAATATCATTTATACAAATACCTTTTGAAAAAAGTTCAAGCTGCATATTTACGATATTACCGACCTTATCCATAGATATTTCGAGTTCTCCCCTTTTTTTCTTCATTATCCTGCTGATTCGTTCGGTATCTATCCCGTTTTTCAATATCATAGATATATTGTTTAAAAAAAGTTCCCTGAATCTCATTGGTGCTTCACTTTTTGTATTAAAATAACAAAAGCCGCTGTCAGTCAAACAATTATATCCGTATGATACCTCTTCACCTATAACATTTTCATTATAAAGAATTTCATACAGATCGGAACTTTTTGATAATATAATATCGAGTAATATTTTCGACAGACAAACCCTATCTAATATTGTACCATTAATTTGCACATCTTTAAAGCCTAAATTTAAAATTGTCTGAAATAAATTCTTTTTTTCTTTGACAAAAGATGAATTTATTTTATCATTTTCGCATAATATCCTTTTTCCCGCAGTATTTCTGCTAAGATCAAGATTCTTTTCGATCATCTCATATATTTTCTCTTCATCGGTATCCGTACAGCATATAATTACGGAATTATCAAAAGTATAAAACGAATCGTAACATATATCCAGATGTTCTTTTTTTATTTCCATAACAGATGATAACGTACCCGCTATGTTGTTTCTTACCTTATTTTCGCTGTACATGGCAGAAAGCATATTGTAATAGCAGTTCCACGAATCATCGTCTTTATACATTTCTATTTCTTTTGCTATTATGTTTTTTTCCGACTCAATACTTTTTTCGCTGTAGGCTTTTTCCGATACAAATTTCAGAAGCGTTTCCAGATTATCTTCAAAATTTTCACAGCAGCTGAAATAATAAGCCGTTTGTTCCGTATTCGTAAAAGCATTGGCGATCGCACCGTTTTTTGCAAATCTCTCCGTAACATTAAACCCGCTTTGTTCAAATAATTTATGTTCAAGGAAATGCGCCGTTCCCATAGGTACTCTTATTTTATTCTCCCCTGTCATAAATTCATCATAACAAGAGCCGAAATTTACTCCGAAAACAGCTTGTTTTTCTTTATATCCACATTTATTTATTACATAACAGGTCGCTCCGTTCTCAAGTATTTTCTTTTTGATCCCTTTCAAATCATTCCGCCTCCAGTATATAGGCAGTATCGGGGATCACCTGTGAAAATGCTCCCTCAATATCGTTTTTGCCCGTATCTTTTATTTCTTTTATCATATCATCTGTCGCTCTTGTATCTTGTATCATTGCATTAAGAAGTGCATTATCTGTTATTGAAGTTTTTTTATCCGAAAGTATCATGTACTGATATATCAATGTTTTCTTTGCC
>JAFUUG010000326.1 GCA_017483905.1 Bacillota bacterium | reverse complement strand
TTGTTTTATTTGATAACTTCATATATATACCAATGATATACACCGTCTATGGATATTTCTTTTGTATCGGGAATATCATCAAGTCTTATATCCGAAATCAGATATTTATAATCGGTGTCAAGGCAGAAATAAACAGGTTTATTTCCGGCATAGGCATAGGCTGACGGAAGTCTGTGTCCGAAGATATCATGCAGATCAATATTTTTGATGTATACAGAATTAAATTCCTTTGATATATATGTATCTGCTGTTTTTGCATAATCGTTATACCATTCGCTTTGGATATAAAGAATGTTTCCGTTATTTTCATTGAGAAAATTATCAAGTCTGTATGCTTCATCCTGCAATGAATGATCAAGCGAATATCTATTCATAAAATATACGTATGTTAATCTGTAATTAAATATCTGCATTGATATAATAATGGCGACAAGAATGTATAGGTATTTTATTTTGTTTTTTATCATTAGCATACAACATATAACAGAAAAAACAGAGACTGTTAATGAAAAATATTTCATACTACCGTTTTGAGAAAAATAGATGTAATATTTAACAAGCGTACTATCCGGATCTGAGAATCGGCTTGGTGTCTGCGGAATAAAAAATACAGCTATAATTATTATATACGAGAATATTATCAGAGCGAATTCTTTTTTTCGGTTATTTATATTTAAAGAAAATATATTATTTATAAATACGAGAATTACCGGAAAAAACAGAGGAGAATAATATCTGTGGTGCTGTCTTGGAGATATATTCCCGAAATCCTCTTTGCTTGATATTGTAAAAGTTACCACCAAAAGACAGATTATAATATTTAATATTGTGTATAAATATAATATTTTGCTGTTTTTATCCATTTCTTTGAATCTGATCAAAGGATAAAATATCGGAAATACGAAATATCCGATAAATACAAAAAGTAAATTGTATACAAATGCGTAAATAAAATATTTGATATATTCGGGGGAAGTTATTCCTGTAATATCTGTCTGGTTATAGGAATTTCCCATTCCCGAAAACAGTATTGATTTAACGGTCAAAAAGCTTATACCAAAAAGTAAGAGAAACAACAGACACGGAATTAATATACGCAACTCTCTTTTTTTTACCGATATGCAAAATTCAATAATTATGTAAGATATAATAAAAATCAGTGAAACTTCCTTTGTGAGATAAAGAAGATAAGAATATATGCCAAGCAAGGCTGAACCTATGATTTTTTTCTTCTTATTTTCACACATAAATAATAAAAAGGAAAAATATATCTGCCAAAGTCCCATAGGAAGATACAGATTTTCACTCATGAAAGTCATTGAGTATATCATATCCGGAAACATAGCCATTACAACAAGTGAAATTATGATTATCGTTTTATTACTTGTTATTTTTTTTGCAATAAGATATGCGGGAAAAATACTTGATGATACAAGGAAAGCGTTAAAAACAGATATAGCTCTTATTCTCCAAATCGAATTTTTTATAATATAGAAAGGGGCAAGAAAGAGAGAATAAAATATTTTCTGGAAATCGTGCTCACTGTTATAAATATTGAAATTGCCCGTATTCCAAAAATTATTTGCCATTTGCAGATATCTGAGTTCATCATTGTATGTTCCGAGTTTTTTATCAAATAAGGCAAAATATGAGTGAATGATAAAAGTTAAAATAAAAATTATCGTTACATAAAAAATAAGATCGTGTTGTTTTTTCATTGCTATTTCTCCGAATCGTGAATAGTATATACATTATAACGGAAAATATTTCGGTTATAATGTGTGCCGAGTTCAAGCTATGAAGCGACTGAGTTTTCTTTACACAGCTTTGTTTCATATATTATACTAAATGAAATTTATTAACGATGTTAGGCATAAAACAGGGAGCAGAGATAATATCGGTTATATTTACTCCCGTTTTGTTTTAATCGACTGTATTATTATTGACAGTATCGTTTTGGTTTGAGGTTGTATTTTCTTTGCTTACGAATTTGTTTATTATCTGACTTAAGTCAACGCCTGCCGTTTCCTGTATGCCGTTACTTACCTGTGTAAGTGTTTTTATTATATCGCCTGTAAGTTTTGATGAATTACCGTCACCGTACATGGTGATTCGATCGACCTTTGTGAGAGGTTCGGCAATATTCTTTGCAATTTCGGGCATTGCCTTGAAGTACATTTCAAGAATCGCCGCTTCGTTCATTTTCTGCATGGCGATAGCTTTCTGTTCGATACCCTCTGCCTCGGCTACAGCTTTTGCCTTTACAGCTTCGGCATCTGCAAGACCTTTGAGTCTGATAGATTCGGCTTCGGCTGTTGCTTTTGCTTTTATTGCGGCTGCTTCTTGTTCTGCTTTGTATTTTTCCGCATCTGCACCTTTTTGTATCTGGAAAAGCCTTGCTTCTGCCTGTCTTTGTAATTCGTATTGAGATGCTTCTGCTGATTTCTGTCTTGAATAAAGGTCGGCATCGGCTTTTTTCTTTATTTCCGCTTCAAGCTGTTGTTCACGGACTTCGGCTTTTTTCTTATTGAGGATAACTTCCTGCTCCTGACGGGCAATATCGGCTTCTATGGTTCGCACTTCGACTGTTTTACGCTGTTCTTCTTCCTGTATTTTATATGCTGCATCGGATTCGGCACGTTTTATGTCGGATTCCTTTTTAAGTTCGGCTGTTCTTATGGCAAGCTGATTATTTCTTTCGGCTATTGCAGTCTGAGATGTAACTTTTGCGTCATTTGATTCTCTTTCGGCTTCAGCTCTTGCTTTTGCAATATCTCTTTCGGCTTCGGCTCTTGCTATTGCCGCACCTTTTTGTATTTTTACGATATTATCCACACCGAGATTTTCGATCACCTGATTATCGTCAACGAAGTTCTGAACATTAAAAGAAACTATATCAAGACCCATTCTTGCAAGATCGGGGTCGGCATTTTCCTTTACTTTTTCAGCAAATTTCTGACGGTCGCAAACCATTTCTTCAAGGCGCATCTGACCGACTATCTCTCTCATATTACCCTCAAGAACTTCTCTTGCGACTTGTGCGATATAATCAGTCTTTTTATTAAGGAAGTTCTGTGCGGCTTTCAATAATTTATCGGGTTCATCGGAAATTTTGACATTTACTGCCGCATCGACTTTTATATTGATATAATCGGCGGTAGGTACAGCAGAAGATGTCTTTACATCTATTGGGATAAGCTGTAAGCGCAGTTCGTCTTTTTTCTCAAGAAACGGTATCAGTACGCCTGCTTTACCGATAAGGAATTTGGGTTTTCGTCGCAGTCCCGAGATTATGTATGCTGTATCGGGTGAAGCTTTTATGTAACCTAAAATAAAAAGCAGTATAAGAAGTATTAATACTACTGTAACTATAATCGGTATCAACATTTTAATCACCTCTTTGATAATTTATTGAAAGATCGAATCTGAAATGATTTGGTTTTTATATATACCCGCAAACGAAAATATTTTCCGTTTGCGGGTGTATCTGTATAATTCTTATCTTTCGTTTATTCTGACGGAGAATGTATCTGTGTCGGAAGCATCATTTTGATTTCTTGCATAGACTGTATATTTCATCTTGCCCTCATCTTTTGCT
>JAFUUG010000325.1 GCA_017483905.1 Bacillota bacterium | reverse complement strand
TTATTATCGTTCTTATTCTCGAAGTATTCGTTTTTAATTATCGTTTCTGGTATTATCTCGGAAACGAGCCGGTAGAGCTTAGAAACTTTACCGTCGGTTCGGGAATAGAATATATTGACGATAAAAAAATAAAGGTCAATAAAAGCGGTGACAAAGAAATTGAATTTACGGGACTTGATGTTGAAGCGAATAATATCTATCTTGATGTCTACAACGAAAGAAGCAAAATGAAGAAAGAAGAAAAAGACGGTATCGTATGGGATTTCAACAAAATGGCAATAGTCGTTTATGCAACCGATGACGGCAACAGCAAATATTTTGAGATACCGCAGAGATTCGTTGTGGAGGAAGTTGAACGTACAAAATATATACCAATAGAAAGTTCGGGCAAAACAGATAAAATTAAGCTTAAATTTAATGACTGCGACGGTCAGACGATCATTCTGAACAGTATACAAATAAATAAAGAAATGCCTTTTTCATTTAATATTATCAGGATCGCATTTATATATATTATATTCTTTGTATTATATCTGCTCAGAAGAAGCAGCAAGATATATGATATAATATTCAAATGGAATGAAAATCAACGCTTGGCAGTAATAATCGCAATAGTTATAAATATCTCCATATCGGCTATGATATGCTTTACGAATCCTCGTTTTATAGGTATACACATCCAGTATCACGATCTGGCGGAATCTTTCCTTAACGGTGAAGTTTCTCTCAAATTCGAGCCGCCTCAATCGCTTATAGATATGGAGAATCCTTATGATAAGAATGCCCGTGATGAAGTCATGGCAAATGCCGGTACGACATATAAATGGGATCATGCTTATTACAACGGTAAATATTATGTATATTTCGGTGCACTTCCCGTGCTGACTTATTATTTGCCGTATCTTGCAAAAACGGGAGAGGAATTTCCCGTTCATGTAGGTGTATTTATAAATATCATAGTATTTATAATATTCAGTTATCTGCTTATAAAGGCAATAGTTGACAGGTGGTTTAAAAATATACCGTTTGTAACATATCTGCTGCTTTGTCAGGTATATGTTTTTTCAAGCGGAATGATATTCGGACTGCGTAAGGCAGATCTGTACGCAACACCGATAACGATGGGACTTGCACTTGCTACGGCAGGACTTTATTTCTGGTTCAGCACACTAAACAGCAAAAAGGATATATCAAGGCTCGTAAGGCTTTGTCTCGGTTCCTTGTGTATATCTCTTCTGGCGGCTTGCAGACCCCAGTTTTTGATAGCGGCATTTTTGTGCATACCTTTATTCGGTGCAGAAATAATAAGAGATAAAAAGAATAATTTATTTTCAGCAAAACCTGCTGCGTATATAATTGCATTTGCAGCACCGGTAATAATCGTTGCAACGGCGGTAATGATGTATAATTACGCAAGATTTTCTTCCCCCTTTGATTTCGGTGCCAACTACAATCTGACAACGAACGATATGACACACAGAGGTATGAGGTTAGACAGGGTTGGACTCAGCTTATTTGCCAATTTCATACAATTGCCCGCAACTACCGTAAGATTTCCGTTCATCAAATCGACCGATCTCTCAAATTATTACGGCGGCGTAACGATAATGGAAACGATGTTCGGCGGTATATTTGCCACTCAGCCGTTGCTCTGGTTCTGTTTCATATTGAAGAATGTATATGAAAAACTAAAGGAGAAGAATGTTTTTGCTCTCGTTGTTACGTTTATCGTATTCAGCCTGATAGTAGGAGTTGTAGATGCCGAAATGGCGGGAATACTATGCAGATACTATATGGATTTTTCATACCTTTCAATAATTGCGGCGATATTTATAGCCCTTTCAAGCTACGAAAAATACAACGGGCGTGCCGCTTATGTTATAAGTGTTTTGGCATGTTTAAGCCTTTGCTATGATTTTGCTGCGATGTTTGTTTTAGGTGATTACGGTCATGAATGGGCTAACCCTAATTTTTACTATGGCATCACATCGGCGCTGACATTCTGGATGTAGGAGGAAAAATATATGTGTGATAAAAAAATAGCTGTACTCATACCTTGTTACAATGAAGAAAAAACAGTTGAAAAGGTTGCAAGGGATTTTATGGAAGCATTGCCCGAAGCAACTATATATGTATACGACAACAACTCAACAGACAGGACTTATGAAATAGCATCAGGCCTCGGCGAAAGAGTTATCGTCAGAAAGGAACCCCGTCAGGGAAAGGGAAACGTCGTAAGAAGTATGTTCCGTGATATAGATGCCGACTGCTATATAATGATAGACGGCGACGACACATATCCGGCAGAACACGCAAGGGAACTCTGCAATTATATACTCGAAGAAAATTATGATATGGTTATAGGTGACAGACTTTCAAGCACATACTTCAGCGAAAACAAACGTATGTTCCACGGATTCGGAAACAGGCTGGTGCGTTATCTCATAAATCACCTTTTCAACAGCGATATAAAGGATATAATGACAGGATACAGGGCATTCAGCTATGATTTTGTAAAAATGATCCCCATCGTTTCTTCGGGATTTGAGATAGAAACGGAAATGACAATAAATGCACTCGACAAGCGTTTCAATATAAAAGAAGTACCGATAAATTTCCGTGACAGACCCGAGGGAAGTTTTTCAAAACTCAACACTTTCAGCGACGGTATGAAAGTACTCAGAACAATAGCGGTAATGTTCAAGGAATATCGTCCGATGATGTTTTTCGGCTCAATATCTGTGTTTTTCATAATTTTGGCTATATGTTCGTTTGTACCGATATTTGTTGAGTATATACAGATACACAGCGTACCTCGTTTTCCGACTATGATAGTTTCACTTATATGCGGTGTTATCAGTGCGATCTCCTTTGCGATAGGCGTTATACTTGATGTACTTGTAAAGAAAAACAAACAGGATTTCATAATAAAACTCAATATTCTTTCTTCATCAAGAAGAAAAGATATCTAAAAAAATATCTAATTAAACTAAAAAGTATTAAAATGATCAGGGAATGATAGTATGGAAAAAATCTTAAAAACACCGGTAACAAAAGATATGGTAAAGGAACTTAAAGCAGGAGATACGGTAAAGATAACGGGTGTCATATATACCGCCCGTGATGCGGCGCACAAGAGAATGCTCGAAAATTACGAAAACGGCATACCTCTTCCCATAGATCTTAAAGATCAGACTATCTATTTTGCCGGGCCTGCTCCCGCAAAGCCGGGAGAACCTATCGGCTCCGTAGGACCTACCACAAGCTACAGAATGGACTCTTATTCACCGAAAACAATGGATCTCGGTCTTACTGCTATGATAGGCAAGGGAAAGCGAAGCGAAGAGGTCATAGCTTCAATGAAAAAAAATACGGCTGTTTATATAGGTGCCGTAGGCGGTGCGGGAGCCTTGCTTTCGGAGTGCGTCAAAAAATGCGACGTGGTCGCTTATGATGATCTTGGCTCTGAGGCAATACACAGACTTGAAGTAGTTGATTTTCCGGGAATAGTGATAATCGACTGCGAGGGTAACAACCTGTATGAAAGCGAACCCGAGAAATACAGGGAATAAAACTGCAAGCGGCTGCAAAGAAATTGTGAGAAGTGTCACAGAAATGAAGATATAGCTTGGAGATGCTTATAATAAGTGGGAAGATCAGCTTTGCGTATAATATGTTTCAAGCTGATCCACACCCTCGACAAACACCTGAACAACTTCACTTGTTGCAATTTTTTCGTGATATGCGCTGCCAAGCCTTGTAAGTTTGTCATACATACGTACACGCAGCTTTTTCTTAACTTCCGCCGAAGCATAAAAAGATGCCATGGAAGATAAAGCCGTACAAACAAATCTTATTATCATACATATAATTATAACGACTATATTAAATATCATTTCGTTTTGCGGCATACTCATACCGTTATAGAGCATTTTTATAAAATAAGCGAAGCTGAATATCGTCATAATGCTTGCACCTAATTTTATTATCTGTGCAATGACATTAAAGGCAATAAATTTCTTTGATTCACTTACTTCTGAAAGTAATTCCTTTTTTATCATTTTTTCTCCTTAATTTTTATTTTTTGACATCATCATATCACACAGGGATAACGACCGATTTTTCTCCGAGTTTATCAACTTTCAGATCAATGTCATACACCATTTTCAGTATTTCATCGGTTATCACATTTTGCGGCATATCATCTTTTATTATTTTTCCTTTTTTCATGGCTATTATCTTATCGCTGTATGCTATAGCCTGATTTATGTCATGAAGTATCATTACGACTGTTATTTGTTTTTCTTCATTTAATTTTCGGATAAGCCGCAGCGTTTCTATCTGGTGTTTTATATCAAGTGAATTTGTCATTTCATCAAGAAGCAAAATATCCGTATTCTGTGCAAGTGCCATTGCGACCCACACCCTTTGCCGCTGACCTCCCGATAATTCTCCCAGATTTCGCTTTCTCAGATCGGAAATTGCCATAAACTCAAGTGCCGATGTGATATATTTTTCGTTTTCATCTGCATTTTTTCTCTCATAAAATGTCTTTCTGTAAGGTATCCTTCCGTAACCGACAAGTGTTTCGACTTTCAGATCAGGCGGTGCAGTATTGTATTGATGAACGACCGCAAGCTGCAAAGCAAGCTGTTTAAGCCGTATATCATCAAGGTTTGTACCATTTATTTTTATCTCTCCGCTTTGCGGTCTCAGATTTTTGCTCAGCAAATTAAAAAGTGTGCTCTTTCCGCAGCCGTTTGCACCAATTATTGATGTTATCCTGCCTTTTTCAATATTAAATGAAATATTATCAATTATAGTTTTCTTTTTATCATAAGAAAAGGATAGATTTTTTACTTCAATATTATTTTCCACTTACCATATCGCTCCTTTTCAGTAAGATAATAAAGAAAGGTCCTCCCACAACAGCCATGACGACCGCAGGAGATATCTCATAAGGATACCATAGCAGTCTGCCTGCCGTATCTGCCGCAAGCATTGTAAACGCCCCGCACAAAGCCGAAAAAGGTATCAATATCCTGTGGTCATTACCTACAAGAAGCCTTCCGATATGCGGAACGATAAGCCCCACGAAACTGACAGTTCCCACTACAGCAGCATTTATAGATGCAAGAAGAACAGCAACTATCGAAACAAAAAGCCTCAATATTGTTACATTAATACCAAGCCCTCTTATTGCTTTATCTTCAAGTGACAAAAGATTGCATTTCTTTCCTATAAATATGGAAACTATTAAACCTATCACAACATACAAGACAAGCATTTCCACATCATTCCATGTTTTGAGCGAAATATTTGCCCTCAGCATTTCAGATGCGCTTTCGTAATTCTGACCGCCGATAGATGCACAGGCGCTTGTAAGCCCCGAAAATGTCGCATTTACCGCAATTCCGACAAGAATTATTCTAAGAGGAGAAAAACCGTTTTTATACGAAAGTGTATAAACAAGCACACAACCGCACATACCGCCTGAAAATGCAAGCAAAGGCGAAAAAAGATAAAGCCCCGGAAACAATGCCGCAACAATAGCCGTCACACACTCCGCACAGGAAGTTATACCGATTATGCCGGGGTCTGCAAGAGGATTTTTAAGCACCGCCTGAAACAAAACACCCGAAACGGCAAGAGAAGCACCTGAAAGTATCGCTATTATCATTCTTGGAAATCTCTGATCGTATATAATATTTACCGTGCTGTCATACTCGATAAAAAGCCCGTGAAAAAGCTGTTCATAGCTTATCTTTATACCTCCGTGATTTGCCGAATAGAAGAAAAGAACAAAAAGCATAAAAGCAACTATTATAAAACTAAAAATTTTCTTTTTCATTATATATTACTCCTTATTCGGGATATAACATAGGTTCAAGGTCGGCTAATGCCTGCGGATAATCAAATGTTGCACTCATACCGAAAAGCATATAGTCAACATCATATACACGGTCATTCTGCACAGCACGAAAATGTTTCCATATATCATTTTCCGAAAACTCTTTAGCAAACATTTCAAGTGCCTCTTTCGGAAGACCGTGAGCAGTCCTGATAATAACATCAGGGTCACGCATATACATCTCTTCGGGATTTATCGTCAGAAAATCCTTTGTATCGTCATGAAATACATTTGTGCCGCCCGCAAGCTCAACAAGCGAGCCGCAATAGCTGTTTTGCGTTGCCACAAGATAACTTCCGGGAAGTCCCATCAGAACAAGAACTTTCGGACTTTCTCCCTCATGTTTATTTTTATAATTTGCAATAAAAGTTTCATATTCTTTATACATCTCTTCGGCTTCTTTTTCTTTGCCGTACTTATAACCTATCATCTTAACACTGTCATATAATCCCTGAACACTTCTTAAATTAAGAAATGTTGAATTTACACCGATATTGTCATACTGAGGTTTCAGATCGGCTTTAAGTGTATCGGGTCCGATAACATCTGTAGGCTCTAACCTTGCCACTATCTCCATATCCGGTCCCATAGGCGTACCGATACGGGTAACGCCGTCATACCTTGCCGCAATAGCCGAAACGGTAGTTTCGGGAACACCGACAAGTTCAATTCCGAGCCTGTCCATAATATCACAGACAGCTGCCGATGTTGCAATTATCCTTGTTCCTTTCGGTGCTGCGGTTTCCGTTGGTCTATCGGCATCGGCATGACTTGCCGCCTGTTTTTCTCCCGTTTCCGCTTTTTTCTTTATATCTTCATCAATGCTTGTACCCGAGCCGCCCTTTGCAGTCTGCATATTTTCCGTTGTCATCATGGATTCGGTTTCGGATATATCCGCCGTTGTCGTTTCGGTTTGCGGCACTTCGGTTACTTCTTTATTAATGCTCTTATCTGTCTGTATTTCATTCTCTGATTTGTCGTTGTTTTCTTCTGTAATATTCTCCGCTATATTTCCGCTTTGCTTATCAGGTGCATTTGCCGAGCTTGAAGCGCAGCCGCTCAGGCAAATAATAAATATCGTAAACAGTACAACCGTCAATTTTCTTTTTTTCATTTTCCGCTCCTCCTATATCTTCACACGGAAGATCACTTCACATAATAATTCGTAAAATTAGAAAGCATAGATGCAACATCGGCTCTTGTTGCGGAAGATATGTAGTTATAGCCGTTTGTATTCTGCTTTGTGATTATGCCCGCTTTTCCGGCTTTTATGACATTATCCTTTGCCCATTCGCTCACACCCGTAAGGCTTGGAGAAATACTTTTTTCTTCATAAGATATGCCCTTATATTCCGAATATCTTGCAATGATAACTGCCGCCTGCTCACAGGTAATGGGAGCATCGGGCTGAAATGTTGTATCACTTGTACCCGATACGATACCATTTGCATTGGCCCATGCGATATAAGGCGCATAATATTTCCCCTTGTCAACATCTGCAAAAGTCGGCGTTCCGCTGATATTTTCACCGCTCATTCTGCCGAGAACAGTTACAAACATTCCTCTTGTCATTTCGGTATCGGGCGAGAAAGTTATCTCCGTCGTACCGCTGAAAAGACCTTTGTTGACGCAATCACGAACAGCATTTTCCGCCCAGTGCTTGTTGATATCCGTCAGCTTGTCGGCAGGAGTTTTTGCGGTAACGCTCCTCTGTGCATTTTCCAATTTGCCGTCAGATGATACGGCAGTTGACGGGTCGCAGTTCCAGTAAAAACATACATCTCTGCCCATAGGTGCAACATACATCTTTACACGAACGTAACTGTCCTCTTTCGGAGCTTTGAATTTTATGTCGGCAGAATCCGCCCCCTCCTTTACAATACTGTATTTTATATCTTTATAAGCACCTTTCGGACTTTCCTGAACGGCAAAACGAATATCCGAAAGATTGCTGTAAAGAAGCATACGCATAGTTATCGAAATGCCGTCATCGCTCTTTTCAACGACAGCCTTTTCATAAACGGCACTTCTGCACATACCCTCGCCAAGTTCCGCATTCTGTGTGCCGCCGTCATCGGTCTTGCCTGTATCGGGATTGAGATAATGTGTTACGGTATCCATCGTATATTTGCCATTATTGAGCGCAAAAGCACTCGCAGGCATAAGTGTAATAAAAATAGTCAGGGATAGAATGACCGAGGTCATTTTTTTGAATAGATCTTTCATAGTGTTTTGTCCTTTCTTTTTAGAATTTCTGTAATAAAACTGAAATATCAAAAGAATAGACAAAATCTGCAAGATGTGGTAAAATTCGATTTGTAGGGAATGTTGCCCAAATAAACGGTAGGCGGTTTATGCCCCTTGACTTCATGGAAACGTCGTTTACATACGATCCGATACGTTCGGAAATCCAAGGGTTAAAGGGGGGATAGTATGCTGACAGTAGATACTTTCGTAGCTATATTAGGGATATGTATCGCAAGCTTCGGCTTAGGATACACCTTCGGCAGAAACTCAAAAAAATAACCGCCCCTGTCCCCACAGATTAGCGGTTATTTTACATAACTAAAAAGTCAAGGGGCTAAACCGTCTATCAAGGCGGCATTTCCTTTTCTTATCTTAATAATACCACTAAAGTGCAGATTTGTCAATATTCTGTTTTCAATGTTCTATAGAGAAGTCTTTCTTCCATTTTAATTTTCTTTTTCTGATGTATCTGTTTTATTTTCCTCATCTTTTTCGGAAATTTCATCTTCTGTTTCATCAAGTGATTCTTCGGTTATTTCATCACTTTCCGATTTCAGATATTCTTCCGAAAAATTTACAATTACCTCCGCAATATCCGCTCTTCCGACTGTATTTTTCGGCTCGAAATATCCGATCTTATCTATACCGATAATTCCCGAATCGGAAACTTCGATAACAGCATCTTTCGCCCAGTCATGTATTTCCGGCATATCATCGAAAGACATTCTGTAAACACGGGTAAGAGAGATCCCCTTATACTTTGCATAATTATAAAGTATCGTACACATCTGTTCTCTTGTCAAAATATCATAAGGAGCAAATTTTGTATCACTTACACCGCTCACGATACCATTCTCGCTTGCCCATATAACATAAGCATTAAAATAATCATCATCATTTACATCATCAAATGTACTTGTTTTATTTGTATCTTCATCAATGCCCTCAAGTCTGCCCAAAACTGTCACAAACATTGCTCTTGTAGCCTCTTTATCGGGTGCAAATTCACTTTCGCTCACACCGTTGAACAAACCTTTTTCCACAGCCCTGATGATATATTCTCTTGCAGGGTGGTCTTCTATATCCGCAAAAGATACTTTTTCCTCTGCAAGTACAGGCTTATCTTCAGCTTTCATATCATCCGTACCGACTTCGACATTCATCTCTTCATCTGTTTTCGCTACCGCAAAAAGTCCGAATTCCTTCACCGTTATCACATAATACCTTTTATCCGATGATAATTTATATTCAAGCTCGACCGCACCTGCTTCCTGTGTGTTTGTTTCCTTGTTTATACGGTATATTTTCACATTTTCATCTGTATCCCCGACAGGAAAGCAGACATCTGCAACACCGTCAGGCGATACCTCTTTTTCATTGTTCTCAGCTTTTATGGTGAATAATCGAAATTCATCGGTATCAATAAGTTTTTTTGCGGTTTCGTAATCATCTCCGCTTTCGATCCGTTCCGTTTTAAATTCCGTATCAGCGGGGAAAACATACTCATCTGCTTTTATCTGTATTCCCGTTTCATCGTCGATCTTATTGACCGAACTTACGCTGTTATCCGATGATGACGACCCCGATGCAACGCTGTTATCCGATGAGATCTTCGCATTTTCGCCTGCATCATTCATACTTCCCCATTCAAGTTTCAGCCTTGCGGCAATAAATCCGCCTTCATTTTCGGAAATACTGTCCATAGGAGTATAAGGCGTATTTATTCTTACGGAAACATATTCCGTCGAAGTATCATCAAGTTCAAAACTGAACACCGACACTCTCTGAAAAGTATGCTCTGTACCGTCATAGCGTGTATTCGTGGTGAAGCTTTCCTTTTTGTCTATGCTTATACTCACTTCATCGCTTGTTATATCCTGAAGTGCCGAAGTATATCCGCTTACCGCCACAGGATTTGATGCTATCTGTATCTTTGCTTTCTTTCCGCCGTCCGATATAGTCACAAGTGCCTCTCTGTTATTTTCAAATGCGGCATCGCCCATGCTTGCCTGGTCAAGGTTAGCATTCCACAGGTGAAAAGTCATCCAATACTTTCCGTCTTCAAAATTTTCCGTCTGAATGTCCGAACTGCTGCTTCCGCTTCCGCCGCCCGATGTACTTTTAGCTGTAGTCGTTTCGGTACTTGTGTTTGTGGTCGTTTCCGTATCTGTTTCGGTAATATCAGTCGTTGTTTCCGTATCCGCCTCCGAAGTTATTTCTGTATTGTTTTCCATAACGATAGTAGTTATTTCTGTTGTGGCTTCGGTAGTCATTTCCGTTGTATCTTGTGCATATTCGACAACAGATGCGTTATCCCAGTCGAGATCAAGCCTTGCAGGTTGGTCGAATCCTGCCATCGCATCAACGCTCACCCTTATGTAAATATGCTTTTCGCCGGCATTTTCTCTTATTATGCGAAATTTCTTTACAAATTCGCTCTTCGTAGTATTGCCGCTCGGATATTCCATTCCATAGTCCATAAAAGTTTCTGTGACCTCGGCAGGAGTTTCCGCATCTGTATTCCACCAGTCATAATTCATCTCGTCGGCTTCGGGATAAGACCATAATTTCAACAAATGTCCGTATAGTCCGGTTTTGACAACAGCCTTAAAATTCAGCGTTATTTCCGCCTTTCCGCCTTTAACCGTAACAATTGCATTGCCGTCAAGGGCATCATTTCCCATTGATGTTACCTTCGGATTCGCCGCCTGCACCATCCGGACGGGAACGCTGTATGTTGCATCATCATAAGGCAAAACTGCGGTTTCTGCCAATACTTCGATCGCCGCACCCGATACATTTTCATCGATTATCGCACCCGTCGTTTCGCCGCTCTTTGCAAATACACCTGTCTGTATATTCGTTACCGAAAGCGAAATACCCAATAATAAAGCAATTTCTCGTTTCATATCCGTATCTCCTTATTCATATTTATGAAATAAAAAAGCTCCGTTTACAATACGGAGTTTGCTGTGAGTACATCGGCTTTTCTGCAACACAAAAAAACCGAAACAATACCCGATTTTAAAAAACAAACATCCGTATTGCACGGGGCTAAAAATATAGTTATTCAGATATACGCAAAAATATTATACAAAAAAATTCGCCTGATTGTCAATAGGATATAGAAAAAATTTCTTAAAATCAAAATTAAACTGTTGACAAATCTATAAATATCTTGTAAAATTAGCTTCTGATAACTACTTTTTCTCTGTTCACCACATATTCGATCACGGAGGGAAATAAAATGGCTCGTAAAGATTCAAAACTTCCGCTCTTGAAGGCTGTTTACACTCTGCCAAAAGGTATGAGGAAATTAAGTGATATTGCCGGAAGAGTAAATATCTCACATACTGCGGCAAAGAATATCATCTCAAAGCTTGAGCAGGAAGGCTATCTTGTAAAATACACTTATACAAAGTGTCATAAGGAAAGTACGGAATATGAACTTACAGAGAAAGCTCTGCCCCTTTGTATAAAGTCAAATGAACGCAGGGAGCTTCTGTATTCTTATTTTGTCGGTATTCAGGGCTGCCCTGCGGATACCGTAAATAAGTATATAGAGGATACGCACGATGAAATGTCCGATGATTTTGAGAGTTGGGTCAAAAGCTATATCAAAAGCAGTCTGTCAAAATATGAAAAGTGTATTTTCAGCCTGAAAAACGGAGAGTACACCATACCTTTCATTATCTACATGATCCGAAATGATGAGCCGATAAACGAAAGATCGATGGCACAGATCGCATTTAATGAGCCTGCGGAGCTTATTGCAAAAGACGGAAAATACGAGATACATATTCACAGAAGAAACATCTCCTACCCCGACATTAACGGTATGCCCGAAAGAGGTCGAGCCAACGCTATTTCATTGCGGGCGGAGAATGGAAGTTACACCTCTGCAAAATTAGTCGGTCAGGAATATTTTGTTATTCCTTTTGATATGATAAGCGAAAAGTACAGCGATTTTCTGCATTATTGCTTTTTAGCCCGTGCATCTGTTTCGGTAAAATCTCATACCGATATAGATGCAGTAATGGCTATAAAATTCGATGCTTCGGGAATAAGAAAAAAAGGTGATGTCGATGAGCCTGATGATGAAGACTGAAATTTTTTCAAAAAAGGTATTGACAAAATATTTTTTGTATGATAGACTTTTTACAGTTAGCAATATTGAACTGCTAACAGTGGAATTTTGTATTATTTTGTGGTGAAAAGGGATATAATACGATCACATAAAATTACTAAATTAAGGAATAGGCGTGTCTTCGCTCTGTTCCTTAATTTAGTTTTAAAGGCATTTTTCGGAAATATGAAACTTTTTTCAGAAATCCGAAAAATAAACAGGGTATATTTTTAATGGTGATTTTTTTCTTTAATATTACGTTAGTGTTTGCTAACCCGTATATTATTTTAACCATATTTTCAAGCCGAAATAAGCTCGGCTTGGCAAGTGTTAAATTTTAATATAAAAATTTCAAAGAAATCAAAGAAAGGAGGTATCGTTTAATGAAACGATACTTGAGAAAAAGCGTGTCATTCATTGTGGCGGCGAGTATGCTCTCCTCGAATGTTCCGATGACCGCTTTTGCCGAAGAAGCGGCAGAAAATAGCGAACTTACGCTTTTTGCGGAAGATACTACACAGACAAAAGTTCTGTATAACGGTTCACGAATTTATAAAGGTGAAGGTACATTTGAGTTCGTATCGGGTCTTAATAATGACGATGCAAATTATCAGAACGGATATTTTTATGAGGGCGATACGGTCGTAGTAAAAATCAAGTCTTCCGAAGGTTGGCTTTTAGATACCGAAAAATCACTCAATTATATGGATTCAAAAATGGGGCAGTCACCTTTAAAGCTTACGGCAGTAGATGGTCAGGAAGATTGTTACAGCTTTACCGTACCAAATGATTATCTTGCGGCTGCAGGTTTATATTTTACATTAAATTTTTCTCCGATACTTGCCGAGGGTGAATACGAGGTAGAAAAACAAGATGATTCAAACCAACAATTAGTATACACACTTGATAAGATCGGCGCAAAGCCGGGTGAAACAGTTACAGCCACAATAACCGATTCTTATTCGGTTTACCAATATGGAATAATAAAAGTAAAAGACAAAGACGGAAATAGTATAGAAACCACATTGGAATCTATAGAATTTGACGAAGAAAATAATAAAACAACAGCGGTTTACACATTTGTGATGCCCGAATCAAGCGTTACCGTAAGTAAATCAACTTCATCTAATGCTGCATACACAATAAAAACCATTCCGGAAGAATTTGCCGAATATGCTTCGTTATCTTCTGTTGCTCTGGGTAATCAAGCAGGTAATACCGTTACTGCCGCAACAACTATAGGAGATAAATTCTATAAACATAATGTAACCGTGAATGTGACTAAAGGCATACAAAAAGATATTGAAGTAAGCAAAACATCATCGGACGATACTTCCGCAAAATACAGGACGGGTGGAATAATCGGCATGGAGGCTGAAATTACCGTTGAATTTGTCGAAACAACTCCATACACCATAACAATGCCCGAAGAAGTAACGGGAGCGAAATTTACATCAAGTTCTACGGGAAAAGTGTCCGAGGGTGATACAATTACTCTTACTTTGAAACCTACCACCGCGTCGGGATATTATTATGATACCGAAATACTTCCCGAAGTAACGGTAAACGGTACACCGGTTGAAGTAACACCGGGTCAGAACAACAATGAATCTACAGGTACCTTTACATTTACCATGCCGGCAGGAAATGTTGATATTTCACTTCCGGACGGAGCAATAAAGCAATATGCAGCTCACACAATAACAGTAGATGAAAACAGCAAAAAATATCTTTCCGTGAGTACGGAATCGGCAATGAAAGGCGGAAAGGTCACAATTACCCTTACCGACCCCGATAAGCACGTTCAATACATAAAACAGACAAATGAGGATTCTTCTTTCTCTTACAGCACTCGTTCAACCAAAAAAATAACTATGCCCGATAATGATGTTATTCTTTCGGTAATAGCAATAGAAGATGCATGGACAGACGAGGGCAATTACGATGCAGAGCTTTACGCATCAAATGCCGATACTCTCAATGTTTCAGATGCGGCAGATTTTGCAGCAATAGCAAAGAAATTAAAAGATGATTCCACATCACTTGACGGAAAGACTATCAATATCACAAAGGATATAGATATGTCTGCACATAAGTGGATACCCGTTGATGTTAACAGGGGTACGGTTAGTGGTATATTGACTTTGAACGGAAATAATAAAACCATATCGGGACTTGATATAGATGGTTATTGTGGTAATCTTGGTGGTAGTGCTTTATTTGCAAGTGCAAAAAATATAACTGTAAAAGACCTGAATCTTTCGGGAAAAATACGTGGTTATATGTCCGGCAGTAATTATTACATTGCATCAATAGCAGCTCATACGGAAACAAAGACTACCATAGATAATTGTCATGCTGATTTTGACGCATATATAGATGGCACTGCAACAGTTTTGACTTATGGTGGATTAGTATATGGTTTAAATTCCATGTCATTAAAAAATTCGTCTGTAAAAGGCACTTTTACCATTAATGATGCAACTATTAAAAATGTGACAAGCATTAATTGCTTATGTAAAGAATCCAACAGTGATATTAAAAACAATTATTCCGCTGTAAGGGTCGTTTTTGGGGATAATTTCAGCGTAACAGACGACAACGGCTATTATATATTATGCGGAATTGCTGAAGATATAAATAATTCCGCATATGAAAACAACTACTTTGCCGGTGAATTTGTAAATGTACCACCGGAAATAAAGGCCTACGGAATATCGGATAAAGTAACTATACGTAATTCAAGTGACTTGATCGGTGCAAATTATTCTTATGTAACTCCGCTTGTTGATGAAAGCAAACTTACCGATGAGGTCTCAAACTATATCGATACTGTAAGTGAAAATAACAAGGTCGGCAAATTAAGCCTTCTTACATATCTTAATGATTGGGTATCAACACACACGCTTGAAACTTATCTTACTTGGGAAACAGACCCCGAAACAGGCAGACCTGTTCACGGTGCGGCAAGTCAGACAGCGGAAAGCTACAGCATCAAAACAGATATAACAGGTAAAGAATACGGCGAACTTGTAGTTGATGAAAATGCGGAAGCAGGAAAAAAAGTTTCAATATACGCTACAGCCAAAACACTTTGCTCACTTGACAGCCTTAAAGTAACACTTGCAGATGGTACGGCGGTAACGGTAAAGACCGAAGAAGACGGCTCTTACAGTTTCTATATGCCGGGTGAAGATGTTACTGTTACGGCAGTATTCAAACAGGACGAAAACAATTATACAGTAAATAAAACAGGTGAGGGCGAAGTTACTGTCAAGGCAAGCATAAGCAGTATTGACGGAAAAGCATCATCCGGTGAAACAATAACGATTACTCCTGCACCCGACAAAGCAAACCACTACAAAATAGGCTCTGTAAGCGTTAAGGATAAAGACGGAAGTGAAATTGAAGTAACGGAAGTAAAAGGCGATTTTGATACAAGCTATACATTTACCATGCCAAAGGCTGATGTTGATATAAATGTCGAATTTGTCAGCGTAAAGGATATGTTCAACGAAGACGGCAGTTTGAAAGACGGAAATTACTATCTTCCTATTCATGCAATAAATATATACGGCGGTGACAAAAAACAGCTTTCCATGTCCGATGCGTGCATAAAAGATACGAAGCTGAAAGTTAAAGACGGCAAATCGATTTTAACAGTTTATCTTCAGTCCACAGCACGTTCGGGTATAGTTGACTGGGGTCAAAACTGGGAAGTAATGAAATCAAATAACCCCGAAGCCGAGCGTCTTGTTCCCGAATATCATTATGACGATGAAAACCATATAGATGCTATCATTTATGAGTTACCTTCCGATGAAACGGGAAGTACATATACTTGGGGCGGCAATTATCTTCATGTTTATGTAGATGCTATGGGTGGTTCTGTATCCACTTGGTTTGATATGGATTTTGTAAATGCTGTACGTCTTGAAGATGACAACAAACTTGAAGACGGTGTTTACAGCGTACCGGTAAAAGCACTTATGGCTTATGTAGACCAGCAGTCAATGATGGATAAAGCATTGGACGGCGGCAATGCAAAGGTAACTGTAAAGAACGGTGAATACACAGTAGAAATACCGTTTAAGGGTGTTGAAGTCGGTGATGTACTTGGTCATTTAATAGATTTGTGGGTATATAACGGCACAGAGCTTACAGCAGATCAAAGAGTTGCCGCAAAAGCAACATCAACATTTGAAGATACAAACCTTGAAAAAGAAAAGGCTGAATTTACAAAGACCTTTGAATTTACAAGAAATGCAGAAGATGAAACCGTTTATGTTCGTGTTCATGTAGATGCAATGGAAGGTTTCGACCAAGATGCAAGACTTGTATTCGATTGGGCAAATGCAAAGGACTATGTTGAGCCTGCAACGGAAACAACAACGGAATCCACAACAGAAAGCTCAACAGAAAGCACTACAGATGAACAGCATGGTTCTGATGTGACGACATTGCAGGCACCTGCAAAAGCCGAAAAAGCGGCAGATGATACTATCCGTTTCGTAGCGGGTATCGACAGCCTTAAATATAAGGAAGTCGGCTTTATCTTTGAGGCAAACGGCAAGGCAGTTCGCCGCAGCACAAAGACGGTTTATTCTTCTATCGCCGATTCAAAACTCGCTACAGCCGATTTCGAGGGTGCAGAATATCTCTATTCATTCGAGATAAGCGACATTGCCGATTCAGGCACGCAAATCAGGGTAACACCTTACTATGTTGACTTAAAAGGCAATGAAGTAAAGGCAGAGAGCAGCGTATATTCACTTAACGGCTTATCGGGTGATGATTCGTTGAATACTTTGACAGATGAATCCGCAAGCGGCTCGGCAATTAATGTAAACACATCGGAGAACGAAAAGGAAGATGATAATGATATCAAAGAAGTAGCAAAAGAAGAAGCTATTTTAAACGATATCGAGATAGCCACCGAAGAGGAGGTGCTTGACTGATGAAAAGATCTTATGATACACCGATAATTGATATAGAAAAATTTGAAAGTGAAGATGTTATTACGACAAGCAGCTTAACAAACGGCGGCGCAAACGGCGAATCAAAAAAGGAAAGTTTCAGTTCACTTTTCAAATAAAATGATCTCTTGATATGAGATACGGGGCAAGATACAGAAGTACCTGCCTTGCCCCGTTTTATGTATTGATTTGTGTATGCGATCCTTGTATATAGAAATAGTATATACAAATCAATATATAAAGAAAGGGAAAATATATGTTCAGAAAATTTTTAACAATAATTTTTGCGGCATTGATAATGACCGCACCTGTCTACGCAAATGAAAAATATGAAAATACCGAAAAAAACGGTATTATATTCAATTCAGATACATTGGAGGACGGCAATTATTATGTACCCGTTCAGCTATGGCACGCTTACGCAAATCAGGAAAGCATGGGAAATACCGCATTTAAAGAAAATCCGAATGCTCTTGTAAAGGTAAAAGACGGTACAGCATCGATCGATATTGCTACAAACCCCGTAAAAGTCACGGTATTTTATTCCGCAATGGAAAATTTAAGATACACCGGCAAAGACGGGAATACAACATACGCAAAGCCGATACAAAAAGACACCGTCACCGCTTACGGATATGAAAACGATTCCGCAATGCAGTTTTATGAGCTTGAATATCTGAGAATATTTGAAATAAGCGTTCCTGCCGACAAAAGTGAATACACGGCAGTCGAAATAAAAACGCCGTATACCCCTATGCAATTAACGGGCGAATGGATGGAGGCAAGGCTTAAATTCGACTGGACAAGTGTCGTAAAGACCAATGACACAAGCCTTACCCCTAACCCGATATCACCCGAAAACACAACGCAGACTACATCAAGCACGACCGAAACAACAACGGAGAGTACAACTCAGACAACTACCGAAACAGCATCGGAAGAAACGACCGAAAATGCGATCGTCTATTCCGTACCTGTTGAAATGGTGCAGGCGGCAAATCCTTCCGTCATGTCAATGGGCGATGATGCTCTTGACGGAAATGCAGTCGTTACCATAAAGGGCGGCAGGGCTTATGTAGATATAAATTTCAAGGCAGTCGTAAAAACAGGGATATATGGACACTTGCTGAAAATGTGGAGCTATCCCTCATCAGATAAGATGAATTATGACCGGTGGGGCGATCCGACATACGAGATACCTGCGGAAGTTATCGCCGTATATAATGATTACGGCATGAAATATCCAAGCGGAGATACCACCCTGTCGGAATTTGTAAAGACCGTAAGAATAGAAAGAGATACCTTGAAAGAAGATCATATTTATATCCGTGTTCAGGTCGATGCTATGGACGGTTTCGACCAGGCGGCAAGAATAAATTTCGATTGGGATAATGCCGCCGAAAAACAGAAATATACATATGGCGATGTCAACTGTGACGGCAAAGTTACCGAAACAGATACCATATCTGTACTGCAAAATGTACTTTCAGATAGTTTCGCTCTGCAAATACAGAATGAAACTGCCGATTGGCTTCAATATGCAGATGTCGATCTTGATAAGAACGTAACGGCAAACGATGCCGCACTGATTTATAAAAAGGCATCGGACAGCACTTTTATCCTCCCTTGTGAAAATAAATAGCAAAAAAAGGAGCAGATACAGCTTCATATTGTGTCTGCTCCCCCGATCATTCATTCCGCTTTATAAGGCACAAATAAAGAAACGCTTTCCCCCCCTTTGTGCCTTATAAAACGGTATGCTGAAATAAAGGGCTAATATTTTAAGCATATCCGCATTTTATAAGGAGCAAGGTTCAGATATACGCAAAAATTTTTATCTTGCTCCTTTTAAAATAATTTATCGGGAACATATCTATCAATTTTCATTAATTACATTTAAATGAATGACAAATTCATCAGCACATAGATAAACACAAAGCGTGGGAATGGGCGAACAGTAAAAAAGGTTATTAAGGGATAGAGCGAGCCTATTCCTTAGAGCCTGTTTAAAATCTCTTGATAAAAGTAGATCTGAACGCAAGAATCGTCATTTGTAATGAAGTTGAAAGTTTTCTTTCACAATTTTTCCACAAACGACGATATTTATCAAGCCAACCAAAAGAACGTTCTACTATCCATCTTTTTGGCAGAACATCAAATTGATGAAGTTCGC
>JAFUUG010000324.1 GCA_017483905.1 Bacillota bacterium | reverse complement strand
TCGGTGCGGATTCACACGAAATAGGCGACGAGATTCGTTCATGGTATAAGAGTTTCTGCAAGGGCGATATAGTCGTAACGGATATAAAAACAGCCGAAATGAGTAAAGTTGTCGAGAATACATTCCGGGATATAAATATCGCATTTGCAAACGAACTTGCAAAGATATGCCACAGAGAAAATATGAATGTATACGAGCTTATAAAAATCGCAAATAAGCACCCTCGTGTAAATATACTCCAGCCGGGTCCGGGTGTCGGCGGTCATTGTATCTCCGTAGATCCATGGTTTCTGGTGGGTGATTATCCGGACATCGTAAATGTTATCCTCGGCGCAAGACAGGTAAACGACGGTATGCCTAAATATGTCATCAGACGTATAAAAGAGATAATGGAGGAAAACAATATAACCGAGCTTTCAAAAGTCGGTCTTTACGGTCTCACATACAAAGAAAATGTTGACGATCTCAGAGAAAGCCCAACTTTGCAGCTTCTTGAACGTCTTGAAAATTATTTCGTTAAAGACTTAAAGGTTTACGACCCTATGATAACGACTAAAAAAGTAAACGGACAGATCCTTGATTTCAAGGAATTTGTTGACAGTGTAGATTTTATCGTTGTAATGGTAGGTCATAACCACCTCTTTGAAAACAAAGAAGTCCTTAATGATAAAATAGTTCTTGATACACGAAATATCGTAGACAGTGCAAAGAAATTATACAAATTATAATATCGTTCAAAGAAAATATCTCAGTGAACGAGGTGACGACGGTGTGCAAGATTATTCCCGCACACCGTTTTTCTGTCTTTTCTTCATTCGTCCCCAGTTGATAAATCCATATACATCATTCAACAGAAAAGCCATAAAGCAAACCACCACCGAAATATATCTCCTATCCTCCATACTTGCCATTATCCACATAACAATCAGCACAATGTCATTCGCAGCGTAGACAAGCGCAAAATATTCGCTTCTCCTGAATGTGAGATATACCGCAATAAAGCTCGTAGTTACCGACAGCGTGCTGAACCCGATATTTGCTGTACCAAATCTTTCAAGCACAAAATAAAACATACCTGTAACAACAACAGAAACGACGACCATAAATACAATTTCCCGTTTACCGACAGAATTTATTTTCACTTCCGCCCTGTTGCCTTCATACGGATTTTTAAGCCATGAAACAAGTGCGACGACCGCCATTGGCATCGTCATTCCGCAATAAGTTATCATCTCCCCGTAATAAGCAAAAGTGTATGATATCCACCCGTACATCAGGCTGAATATAATCATCAGAAATTGTCCCGTCGGATTTCCTTTAGCTGCGAATATCAACGAAGTCACACCGACCAGAGATGCCGCAGGTGTCGTATATCCCTCCCCGTCAAAAATAAGAAAAGCCGCAATTATAACTGCAACCGACATTCCCCATAGTATTACCTCTCCTCTTGAAAAATATCCTTTCATCTCACTACCTCCAAAAAAAGCACCCGCATATACATCTTCTGATAAAATCCCGATAAAATCGTTCTTTTATCATACCTTACGATGTATAAACGAATGCTTTGAACATTCACTGCCCGGTGGCAGTTCTTCATTTATTTACACAGATTATATCAAAATACTTTCTCGCTGTCAACAAAAATTTATCTTATTTCCGCTTCTTTCATTTTTGAAAGGAAACTCTCTTCGGAAATGTTCAATTCTTCTGCTGCCTGCATCTTCATTTACTCTCCGACAAAAAGGTATGAAAAATCTTGCTTTTCATACCTTTTTGTCATATTATTTTATCGCTTATTCGGGATTACCATCCTGTTCCGAGATTTGTGATTATATAACCGTTTCCATCGCTTTCCGGACGCAGTATACCCAGGCGGTGTATGTTTTTCACCCAGCCCGATTTTTCGTCATACTCCCCGTCAGGCACTGTCAATAAATTAATATCTGCCCCCTCTGCCGGTTTAAGTTCATAGGCAAGTTCAAAAGCAACTTCGTTTTTTCCGAGGTTCATTTCCTTTATCGCATCAACCTGTGCTTCATCAGCCGCAGAATAAATCTTTTCCACATATACCTTTGATTCGGTTATACTGCCTTCGTATATTTTTTCAAGTTCTTTCTGCATAGCAAGTTCTATCTGATGCGTTGCCTCTTCTTTATTTTCCTTTAACGCTCCGCTGTTGTCGGCACTTTTATTTTCATTCGCCTCTGTCGTATCGCTGCTTTCCTGAGATTCTTCTTTTGTATTGATGATAAAATCTATCTTTCCTGATGCCTTTTCATTTACCTTTACAAATACCATATAATCTCCGGGTTCGATCTCATAATAATCTGTAACGCCTATGCTTTCAAATTCATAATCTATCGTCGGCATCTTTCCCGAATCTTTAGTTGGGTCTTCATTTATATCCGAACCGCCGCTTGTCACAGTGACCTGAACTTTACCTGCGGTAAGAGAGGAATCTATCGAAAGATATTGTCCCTCGGCTATCGTTATACCCGAACCGCCGCCTGTTCCCTCTTCCGTGTCATCAAAATTAGCCGTTAATCCGCCGTCATTTCTTATATCAATAAATGTTTTTGCGTTTTGCTGCTGATTATTCTGCTGCGTTGTACTCTG
>JAFUUG010000323.1 GCA_017483905.1 Bacillota bacterium | reverse complement strand
TGATAAATCACCGCTTGGAAATTTACTTCATGATTTTCTGTGCAGTGATCCCAATGATAAGATAACGCCTGAAATGGCAGATCGAACACGTTATTTCAAGGAAACACCGAAAGGAGTGGCTTATATGAGTAAGATAATGGAAGATTTTAAGAAAGAAGCTGTTATGGAAAATGCTAAAGAAATTGCACTCAATCTTTTAAAAGCAGGTCAAACAGTTACATTTACATCTACGATGACAAAACTGACCTTTGATTTTGTTAAGCAGCTTGCAATTGACAACAATATCCCATATACTATATGATAAGCAGCTGGCAATTTTTACGATAAAGTATGCTAAGCTGTTACCGTATATAATGCTCAATTAGCCATAAACTGACAATTGAAAATAGCTCTTTTAATTTTGTATCCTAATGTGCTATAATTAATCATGTGCAAAAATACTCCTTTTGTTTGGTTATTTGTCGTAATTTAATTAATAACATATAGGATGTGCTTTTGCACTTTTTATTTGCTTGATTTTTAATTTGTGTTATAAAAAATGAGGAAACTCAAAATAAGGGAAAAAGTCCTTTTTTGTGAGACTATTTCTTCACAGCCCCTCATTAATAAGCTCCTCACTAAAAATTATTTTTATGACGAATCCGCGCTATCGTTCTTTCAAAATCTTTGCTTTCAATCCATTCTGCAAGAAAATATTGTTCAAGCATCGGAACACTGCATGAATAAAAACCTATTTTTTCATTGTAAAGTTTAAAAAGACTTTCAGGCAGCAGCATATAACCTGCTCGTATAGATGGTGCTATTGTTTTTGAAAATGTATTTATATAGATGACGTTTTTATCTTTTGAAAGTGAAAAAAGTGTTTCGGGTGCATTTCCTGTCAATATAAATTCAGAGGCATAATCATCTTCTATTATGAAAGCATTTCTTTTTTTTGCCCAGCTTATATATTCATTTCTTTTTTCTTCCGAAGCAGTTATACCACTGGGATAACTTTTAAACGGTGTAACATGCAGGATCAATGCCTTTGATTTTTTAAGTGCCTCGCTTTTTATTCCGTCATTTTTCATAGGCAGCATTTCGCATTTTGCACCGTTTGCGTTATATACTGCCCTTATTTTTTCGTATGAGGGATCTTCAAGTGCTATGAGTTTATCTCTTCCGAGCATTTGTATACAAAGTCCATAAAGATATTCCGCTCCCGAACCTATGATTATCTGTTCCGTCGAGACGATTATATTTCTGCTGCGCCGCAGATAACGACATATAGCTTTACGAAGTTCCATACAGCCCTTATTCGGCGAACGCATAAAGAGATTTTCACCTTTATCGAGAAGTATCTTTCTGATATGTTTTGCAAAAGAAGAATAATGGATATTATCATAGTGAAAATCATTATTGTATTCTTTTTCCGCAGACTCATTGTTTTTTTCTCCAAGCGGGAAATTTTTTTGCTGTTTTTGAATTTTAAACTGTCAAACACCCGTTACTTAAGAAGTATATATTGCATAATAAATATTAAATTGTAATTTTTTCACAGAGGCATTTTGTTTGCGTTTGTTCGGAATAATACGATCTATTTTTTTAATTATCTTGTTTTTTTACAAAAATATGCTATAATAAAAATATGGAATAAATATTCATATATTGGAGGCTCAGAATCACTATGAAAAAGAACAAAATAATTTCTTGTATTTTACTCGGTACATTAATGGTAGCTATCACCGCTTGTGGTTCGGCGGCAACGACTACAACATCGGATGAAGCGGAAACAAAACCTGCAAAAACAGCTACGGTGGAGTCTGATAAGACAAAAGTTTCCGATATGAAAGAAAAAAAGATCTCATCAGAGGGAAACGCAAGAGTAAAAGATATCGCAGGAGTATGGTTTGAAGATGCTCTCGATCCGAGAACACTCACTATAGATGAGGACGGAACCTTTACACTGGAATATAAGGGCGGCGGATTTAAAAGTGGCATAGTAACGATAGATTATGAAGTATTCGGCGACGGCTCGCAGCGTGCATGGTATAATCTCAGTGAGGACGGCGACGAGAACTGGATAAGCTTTTCAGAGAATGATGATGGTTCACAGCTGCTTGATATACTGGCATATGATGAGGACGGAGAGGTACATTTCCGTCGTGATATAGCCATAAGGGATGAGGGACTTGATGAGCCGAATGAATATGGATTTTTTCCTGTGACTTCTGTTCAGCCAACAGGGATCAGCATTGCCGTTCTCGACGGTATATGGAAAAGTGATAATGGCGACGCTATCGTATTCTATGACGGCGACATTTTTACGGGTTCGTTTGATGTGACTTATGCGGATAAGACTATAGATGAGGGATATGTTCAGCTGGAATACAGCCTCAATCCTGATGATTCAAGGGAATACTGGTATAATCTCTACAAAAATGACGGAGAATTCTTTCTTGGTTTCGGCGTGAGCGGAGATATCCCTCTTAACGATCTCTATGCAGGTCAGTCCGGAGAGCCGCATTACACCCGTGAAAGCGACGATAGCATAAGCGGCTCAGCTGAAGATTTCTTCGGAATATGGGCGTGTGGAAGAGTGACTGCGGATATTGCTGATGATCCCGCAAGCGAATACATAACGGTAGACATTCACTGGAGTTCAAGTGCATCGGAAGGCAGCACATGGAGATATTACTGCACATACGATGAATCGGCAAATGTGCTTCGATGCGATGGTCTTGGCAGCCGACTTGATTACTCTTATGCAGAGGATGGTACATTCACTGATTCAAGTGTATATGATGAAAGTGATGCTGTATTTGAGATAAGAAACGGTGCTCTTATATGGAGTGATGACAATGAAAATATGGATGATGGTCTGAGTCTTTTAAGATAAATTGTCTGTGATATGGGTTCGGAATAATGATGATTTTGTTTACATGGCTAAGGAAACACTGATCAATCCAAAAAGAAAAAATAAATTTAATCTAAGCGTAGAAAAAATCCTTTTTGTATGGGTGTTCGTAACACTTTCCCACAGGGAAAGTGTAGTAAATGTCGATTTTTCGGAAATTAATTTTTTCAACCGATTAATCGGTGATTCCCTGACATTGATTAAAACTCTTTTGCAATAGCAATAAGAAACTTTATTATATCGTCTATTTAGTCATTGTTCCGCTTGATATTATATAATAGATCCAACTTTTATTACAAAGATTGCGAGAATTAAAAAAAATATATTTGTTTGAAGAGATGCTATCCTTACGATCTACTTTTCATCAAATGGTATATTGTTGAAATATAAAAAGTGGTGTGAAAAATAAAATTTTCACATCACTTTTTGAAGTTTGCCCCGAATGGGCAGTAACTTGGTGGTGAAAGTCCACTACAGGCTTGGCAGTAGGAACTGTTAGCAGAGGACAAGGGTGTCCATCGTGAGGTGGAATCTGAAGTAAGTCTAATGCAAAACCTCGGTCTGACGAACAG
>JAFUUG010000322.1 GCA_017483905.1 Bacillota bacterium | reverse complement strand
TTTGAGGCAAGAGAGGAATTTGAGAGCCTTGAATTCAATGCACCGAGAGAAGAGGGTACTTGTGAGATATCGGTAAAGGGTTCGCAGGAGAACGATATAAGAGAGACTGTATTTAATATATGTGCGGAAAACGGTATGCCGATACTTATGATGAAGCCGCTGGATCTTTCTCTTGAAGAGATATTCTTACAGGTGACGGAAGGCGGAAGTACTGCCGAAAATATTGCATATAATGATGAAAATACCGGTGAAAATGTTATTGAAGAAGAAATTAAAGAAGAGGAAATAGATGATATCTCCGAAAATGAAAAAGAAGAGGGGGAGGGAGAATAATGTCTGCTGTACTGAAAAAGGAATTTACGACTTATTTTAAGACGATAACGGGATATGTCTTTCTCGGTTTCTTTATAATGATAGTAGGGTTTTACTTTTATTTTGTGAATGTGATGCAGGGATCACCGTTTTTTAATTCGACGCTTGCATCAACGCTTATAATGCTGTTGATACTTATTCCTGTACTTACGATGAGATTATTTGCGGAAGAGACAAGGCAAAAAACGGATCAGCTGCTTTTTACTTCTCCGGTCAGCATAACGGAGATAGTGCTTGGAAAATTTTTTGCGGCATCGGGACTTTTACTGCTTGCACTTTTGATAGTTTCGATATGTCCGCTGATACTCGGAATATTCGGAAATGTTCCGGTTCCGGAGACTGTAGGGGGAATTATCGGATATTTTCTGATGGGCTGCTGCTTTATATCGGTGGGAATGTATATATCATCTCTTACGGATAATCAGATAATTGCGGCAGTCGGAACCTTCGTTGCAATGTTTTTCCTTTTCATGATAGATGCTATTGCAAGTGCCGCTCCCGCAACTACGACAGCAAGCGTTGTATTTGTATGTATAATAGTACTCGTGCTTGCTTTTATAGTGTATAACGGAACAAAAAATATAATTGCCGCAATAATTACGGGAGTTATCGGATTTGCGATAACCGGCGGTGTATATGCTTATGATGCACTTCTTTTTGACGGAATAATAGTTAAGATATTGAGCTGGTTTTCGATATTGACAAGATACGATGATTTTGCGATGGGTATATTTGATTTATCAAATGTTGTATATTATATTACATTTTCAAGTGCATTTATTTATTTTACCGTAAATGCGATAGAAAAAAGAAGATGGCGTTAAGGAGGAATATTTGCGATGAATAAGATTCTGAAGTCATTTACGGATAAGAGATTCAAATACGGCTCGTATTCAACGATAATAGGTATCGTCGTAGTTGCGATACTTATTGCGGTAAATCTTGTGGTAGGGCAGTTTGAGCTTAAATACGATCTTACCGATACCGGAATGTACTCGATATCGGATACGACGAAGGAAATAATAGGCGGACTCGATAAGAAAGTTACGATATATGCACTGTATAAGACGGGAAGCGAAGAGGCTGTATTTACAGAGCTGCTCGATCAGTATAAGAATAATTCTTCAAATATAGAGATAGTATACAAAGATCCTTATCTTTATCCGCAGTTTGCGCAGCAGTACAAGACGGAAGAGGGAGAAGATATATCCGTAAACAGTCTTATAGTGGAGTCCGAAAAAAGAGCAAAGGTAATAGACGCATCGGATATGTTTGAGTCGAATTACAATCCCTATACGGGTGAGGTGCAGACAACGGGGATACAATTTGAGAGCGTAGTTACAAGTGCGATAAAAAATGTGACTATGGATAAACTGCCTGTTATATACAATGTGACAAATCATGGGGAAGAGGCTGTTCCGGACAGACTTAAAGGACAGCTTGAAACGGCTAACTATGAATTAAAAGAGCTTGATTTATTCAATATAGACGAGATACCAAGCGACTGCACTATAATAATGATGACTACTCCGAAGAGAGATTACAGTGCGCAGGAGGCGGAAGTCGTTAAAAAATATCTTGCCGGTGACGGTCGTGCCATAGTGCTTATGAATTATACAGCCGAAAATATGCCGAATATGCAAAGCATTATAAGCGGTTACGGTGTACAGGCGGACAGGGCGATAATCGTTGAAGGCGATGCACAGTATTGCTATCAGGGCAGACCGACATTTCTTCTGCCAAAGCTTACGGAACACAATATAAATTCAGGAATAACAAATAACGGATATGCTATGCT
>JAFUUG010000321.1 GCA_017483905.1 Bacillota bacterium | reverse complement strand
TCCTTGCTTTATATCGTATTTCTTTGATAATTCGAAGATAAATTCATCAAAGCTATTTGTATGCGATAACACATTATCAATATCTCGTCTGATTTCTTTTCTCTTGGAGCTGCCGAAACTTTTGTTATAGAAAAGGTTTATCTTCTGATTTTTTACTTCTGCCTTGTTTTCTATCCGTTTTGTTATCTTAAATTCGGTATAGGCTGTACCCAAAGATTTGGAACGGATAAAAGTTCCCATATATGAGCCTTTGAATGCTATGTATTTATTTTGTTTTACTTCATAGCCTTTCTTTTGCATTATCTCAATGAATTGTTCCATATTAGCCGCAAGAAGAATAGCATTATCAATATCGGCTTTGAGAATTTCTCTTTTTGTTTTGGGTAAAGGCTTAATAACAGACAGACCGTATTCTTTGCAAAGTTCATCACTAATATCTCTCATTTTTTGCAAGGTGTTTTTGTTGCTTATCAGTTTTTTATGTGTTACACGATTCGTAGCACATAAAATAATATGATTATGGATATGTTCTCCGTCAATATGTGTTGCGATAACATATTGATGATTTGGATACATTCTCTCGACTAATTTCTTGCCGATTTCATTTATCTGCTGTGGATCAACATTATCATCGGGAGAAAATGACTGTATTATGTGATGAGCGATATTGTTTCCGCTTTTCCGCAGCGAATGATTTAATGTATCGTTAAAACTTTCATAAGCATAATCATAAAAGCACATATAACCCTCAACCAAAAATTTATCATCTGTCTTTTGGGGATTTTGTATGTATTCAAGGGATTGTTTCAAATGCGTGTTAGTCTTTATCGGAGTTATCTTTAAGTAAGCCATTATGTTTACCTCCCTTAACTTCTTCCGTAAATTTCAAACATCTGTGAATATGCTCTTTTATTTCCGAAACAGATTTACCGAGTTTATACACATCTACATCAGTCAAAAATCCTGTCATATTTCCTTTCTTTGCTATTTGATTTATGTTATTTCCTATTCGTGAAATCTCTGTTGCCAAAGCAAGCAGAGGAGTGGTATCAACGATTATAAAATTACATTTGCTGATTGATAGAATTATAAAATCGGACATACTTCCTTTACCACTTTTGCGATAAGCATTCTTTATATATTCTATTTCTTCTTCCGTAAATTTAAGGTTTAATTGTTTGTTTCTTGTTCTGTTCTGCATATAAAATTCCTCCTTGTTTTCCATAATCGAAATAGGGGCTTGGGGATTTATCACCAAATAGGTCTTAGGATATTATCCTAACAAGAATGGCTAATCTCCTGATTGAAATTTAAGTGTAAAAATGAAATTTTTACGCTTTGAAAATTTCAATTAGGGTAGACTTAGCCTATGCTTGCAAACTAACATTTGACTATAAACAGAACATCAGAAATTCGCTATTTTGAAATATGTATTGCTGCACTTATAAAACCCGTTATGCAAAAATTATTATCATAGACAGTTTTTGTTTTTGCCCATAGACAGATTTTAATTTTTGCTCTTTTTCTGCTCATAGACAGATTTTATTTTTTACTCAAATTCTGTTCATAGACATATTTTATTTTTGCTTTATTTCTGTCCATAGAAATATTTTGATTATTGCTCTGATTCTGTTCATAGACATATTTTATTTTTACTCCGTTTCTGTTCATAGACAGATTTCATTTTTTGCTCTTTTTATGCCCATAGAAAATTTTTGTTTTTACTCAAATTCTGTTCATAGACATATTTTATTTTTACTCTATTTGTGTTCATAGACAATTTTTAATTTTATAAAGCATTATGGAATTTTTTGAATAGAGGAAAGTTTTTGATTTTTTTGAAATTATAAAAGTTTAAGAAAAGAGAAATTGAAAAGGATAGCGGCAAAAAAGAAATGTAATTATTCTCCTGTTTTCAATTTCGTTTGATATGTATATTTTATAATCTGAATTACATAACCCTTGAATGCAATATTATATATTCACGATTTAGAGATAACGAAAATATAATATCGCTTTGAAATGATAAGTTGGTTTATTGAAGTGATAAAATGTGATTATTGATTTAAGCTGTATATATTTTGGGTATCGGCTGCTTAATCGTCCTCGAATATCAATCTCATTTATATGTTATGTAAACAGTGCAAAAAATCGGCTCACTTCCGTTGTTTTTCGATGTTGCAAGCGGAAACCCTAAAATAAAGGAAAAAATGGACTTGGATATAGAAGTCAGCCGTATGCGAACAGTATTCGCTTCTTTTCAAGAGAACAAAAGGCACTTGCAAGAAGATATATCACGCACATATCCCGAAAAGATACAAATTCTCACAGAGAGAATTGCAGGACTTGAAAAGGATATTTCCCTTGCAAACAGCACTAAAACAACGGAATTTTCCGAAATGACCGTAAACGGAAAACTCTACACCGATAAAAAAGAAGCTGCTGCTGCACTTCTTGAAGCGTGCCGAAGTATGCGGCTCGACCAAAAAGAAAAAGCTATCGGCTCTTATCGTGGTTTTGATATGAGTGTATCGTATAACAGTCATAGCTGCAATTTTGAAATAAATCTTAAAAGCAGCTTAACTCACAGGGTTGAGGTCGGCAAAGACCCTCTCGGAAATCTCACACGAATAGAGAACGCTTTAGCAGGACTTGAAAAGCAGCTTGACCCTACAAAAGCAAAACTCGCCGAAAGTGAGCATAATCTTCAAGTAGCAAAAGAGGAAGTCATAAAACCATTTCCGCAGCTTGAAGAATTGCGTGAAAAGGAAACTCGTTTAGAGGAACTCAACAGAGAATTGTCCTCCGACGAAAAAGAAGCCGACAATCCAGTTGCGGAAAAATCGGAACAGGAATATCAAAACGATACGGAAGATATAGCAATCTGACCGTAAACTATCTTATGGGTAGCTTGTATTATACAGGCTGCCCTTTTTCTGTTTCAAGTTAAAACCGCATTTTTCGTTCATAAAGCTGAAAACTTTACGAACCGCATTTCACCCTACATAATAGTAACATTCTTGTTTGATTATGTCAATAAAGATATGAATTTATGCGAAAAACCGAAAAATCAATTACGAAGATATGCCGAAAATATCGGTTATGGAAATGATAAAAAGTTTATTTACCGTCAAAAGTATGGTATGAATTTGAGAGGAGCGTGGAGAAAATGTCAAGAAAAGGAGTAAACATATACAAGAGAAAAGACGGAAGATGGGAGGGCAGATATAAAAGCGGCTGCTCTCAAAACGGAAAGGCAATATATAAATCGGTGTATGCACAGACTTATAACGATTGCAAGAACAAGCTGATACTTATAAAAAACGAGCTTAACAAGGGCATTTGCAACAATAGAGTAACCTTGACGGTAAAAAATCTTTTTGATGAGTGGCTTGAACATATAGCCTTAACCGCAAAAAGATCGACAGTAAACACATATCGTATAATAGCAGAAAATCACATTTTGCCGTTAATGAGTGATATGCCGTTATACAAGGTTTCATCATCATTTTTGAGTGACATTGTGAAAAACAAATTAAATAACGGAAGATTGGACGGAAAAGGCGGTTTATCGGCAAAGACGGTACAAAATATCGTTTGTGTGCTGAAAGCCGTTTTTTCTTTTGCCGAGAAAGTACACAATATGCGTAGTCCTGCCGACGTTGTGCCATTCCCGAAGTGCGAAAGAAAAGACATAGAGGTACTCACCGATGAAGAAGTAAATACTATCAGAGAATACTGCGAGAGCAAGGAAGATTATTTTTCGGTTATGTATGAATTATGCCTTGCAACAGGAATAAGGATAGGAGAATTATGTGCTTTACAGGTATCGGATATTGATTTTGAAAATAGCATTCTCACCGTACAAAAGACTGTTCAGAGAGTGAAAAATAATGATATATCGGTATCGGGCAATACCAAAGTTATCATTACATCGCCTAAAACAAAATCGTCAATGCGGAAGATACCACTTCCGACAAAACTTTTAGAGAGCATAAAAGCCTATATTTCCGCACATAATAAGGCTGACGGCGATTTTATTTTTTCGTCGGCAGATAACAAGCCTCTTGATGTTCGTACCGTTCAAAAGAAATTTACCGTCATTCTGAAAAGGTGCGGAGTGCGTAAAGTCAAGTTTCACATACTCCGTCATACATTCGCTACAAAATGGGCAAATGCCAATTTTGATGTAAAGAGCCTTAGTGAGATACTCGGTCATTCAAGCATAAATACCACATTGTCGCTTTATGTTCACCCGTCCGTAGAATCAAAGCGTAAATTTATAGATAGCCTTTATGCTGCTTAAAAAAGATTTAGACCGTCAAAAATCTTGTAAGCAAAAATTATTTTATGCCTGCTTAATCAATATTTCTTGTCGCAATTCGTAAAGTTTTTAGCTTTGCGAACTAATCATAATTCAAATCTCAAATACATACCCATTAAATATTTTATACCAAATAAATAACAGATACAAACAAAATCAAATAAAAATGGTGGTGAGCAAGTGGACAGAGAAGAAATGAGAAAAAAGACTTGCTGCTTTACAGGGCATAGGCACATATCCGCAAACCAAACAGTTGAGATAAAGTCACGCCTTAGATCTGTAATCAAAAATCTTATCTCGGAGGGGATACTATATTTCGGTGCAGGCGGAGCATTAGGCTTTGATACAATAGCGGCATTGACCGTTCTTGAATTAAAAGAGGACTACCCACAAATAAAGCTGATTTTGGTGCTGCCTTGTGAAAATCAGACTTTCGGTTGGTCTGTTGATGATATAGTTGTGTATAACGATATAAAGGCAAAAGCCGACAAGTGCGTTTATACTTCCAAAGACTATTATAACGGCTGTATGCAAAAAAGGAATCGTCACCTTGTAGATAACAGCAGCGTTTGTGTTTGTTATCTCACTAAAAATTCGGGCGGCACATTCTATACTGTAAACTACGCAAGGGATAAAGGACTAAAAATCTATAACATAGCAAACGAAGCAGAATAGAAATTGTACTCAAATTGAGCATAATTTTTTACTATAAATACAGAAAATAAATTGTAAAACTAAACATCAATAAAGGCTTAAAATCAATGTTTTTGTTAAATTCAAAAGTTAATGATAACACCCGAACATTCGGCAAAAACAAAGAAATTCACCAAATTCGAAAGAATTTTCTTGAAAAATACTGTAAATTATGATACAATGATTATGATATGCGAAAGGCATAGCGATTTGAAATTTGT
>JAFUUG010000320.1 GCA_017483905.1 Bacillota bacterium | reverse complement strand
ATGGTAAGTCAGGCTGAAATAGCGATGGAGACAGCCGAAGTGAAATTATTAGAGGTAGATGTAAAGACGGGTGTGACGTACAGCGATATGCAGGTTGCAAACATACTCAGAAAGACGAAAAAGCCTATAGTTCTTGCGGTAAACAAGATGGATGATCTGAAAAAATACGGAATGGACGTATATGAATTTTATGAGCTTGGTCTTGGAGAGCCGTTTGGGGTATCGGCCGGACAGGTACTCGGTCTTGGCGATCTGCTTGATGAAGTTGTGAGTAAATTCCCCGAGGGGAGCGATACGGACGAAGATGACGAGAGTATAAAGGTGGCTGTGATAGGTAGACCAAATGCGGGAAAATCTTCACTTATAAACAAGATACTCGGTGAAGAGAGAGTCATAGTAAGCGATATTGCGGGAACAACGAGAGATGCGATAGATACACCGTATGAAAAAGACGGACAGAAATTTGTGTTCATAGATACGGCAGGCATAAGAAGAAAAAGCAAAATAAAGGAAAACATTGAGAAATACAGCATAATAAGAGCAGTTGCGGCGGTAGAGAGAGCTGATGTATGTATTCTGATGATAGATGCGCAAAGGGGAATATCGGATCAGGATACAAAGATAGCAGGGATTGCCCACGAGGCAGGTAAAGCAACGATAATTGTTGTGAATAAATGGGACTTGATAGAAAAAGACAACAAGACGATGAACAAATTTATCAAGGACATTGATATGGAGCTTAAATATATGCCGTATGCTCCGAAAATGTTTATTTCGGCACTCACGGGGCAGAGGGTGAACAAGTTATTTGAGAATATAATCGCTTGCAGCGAAAACAATGCAAAGAGAGTTTCAACGGGACTTCTCAATGATGTACTGATAGAGGCAATGAGTATGAATCAGCCGCCTGCGGAAAAAGGCAGACCGCTGAGAATATATTATATTACTCAGGTATCGGTAAAGCCGCCGACATTTGTGTTATTCGTAAATGATACGGATCTTTTGCACTTCTCATACAAGAGATACATAGAAAATCAGCTGAGAGCGGCATTTGGATTTGACGGAACACCGATACATTTTATAGCGAGAAACAAGGAAAAAGATTAAAAAAAAGGACTGAAAATATGTTCAGATTGGTATGTTTGATAATTGGTTATCTGATAGGCTGTTTACAGTTTGCATTCATTGTGGGAAAAATAATGGGTAAAATAGATATCCGTGATTTTGGCAGCGGGAATGCGGGAACAACGAATGTGACGAGAGTTCTCGGAGCAAAGGCGGGAGCAATAGTATTTATATGCGATATTTTAAAGGGTCTTATCGCCTTTTGTATATGCAGTGCAATATACAATGGAGGAGGAAGCTTCTTTAGCGGAGAGAGCATATTGCCGGGGCTGTATGCCGGTGTGGGTGTGATACTCGGTCATGACTTCCCTTTCTATCTGAGATTCAGAGGGGGAAAAGGGATAGCTTCAACGGTGGGTATAATTTTTTGTATCGATCCCGTGGTTGCGGCAGTGACTTATGCAGTTGGGCTTGGTTCGGCAATAATAACAAAATACATATCGCTTTGTTCGCTGCTTATGACGCTTATATGTCCGATAATGATGATAGTAAGAGGAATGGAGAAAGAGGCGGTAATACTTATGTTTGCGGTGATGGCACTTGCATACTATCAGCACAGGACAAATATAAAGAGATTACTCAGCGGCAGTGAAAATAAGTTCGGTGTAAAGAAAAAAGAAAAGGAATGAGGGTGGAGAATTTGAAAAAAATTGCTGTTTTGGGTTCGGGAAGTTGGGGGACTGCACTTGCGATGCTTCTGAATAAAAACGGGCATAAAGTTATGCTGTGGTCCTCGAAAGAAGAAAAAGCCGATAAGATAAGAAAAACGAGGATAAACGGAGATTTTCTACCCGATGTGAAAATAGATGAGAGAATAGATGTGACGAGCTGTGATGATGATGTAAAAGGGGCGGAGATAGTGCTGCTTACGGTATCATCGAAATATGTGAGAAGTACCTGTGAAAGATTTAAAAAATATATT
>JAFUUG010000029.1 GCA_017483905.1 Bacillota bacterium | reverse complement strand
TGCATTATCCAACATAAAAAGCAAGGCGGCAACATCTGCGACCGTTGCAATATCAAAGTCATAAAACACACTTTCCGAAACTTGCAGACCTGCCGCAATTTTCTTCAACTGTTCCGCCTTTGGATTTCTGATACCCAATTCATATTTTCTGATACTGCCTTCGATAATTCCGCACGCATCGCCAAGCTGTTTTTGTGTCCAACCTCTATGCTCTCGGAACGCTCTTATTTTTTCGCCGATAGTCATAATATTTCACTTCCGTTTCTCTTATTTTACAATAGTATAACACATAGTCCTTATTATGTAAATATTAAAATTTATACTTGACAAAGACACAAAAAGGACTTATAATAATTTTACAGTCACATTTAGGACTGAATAATCTCTTGTTTTTCAATACATAAATTTTAAACGAAATGGAGGTATGCCAATGAAAAAAGATGTTGACACAAGTGTTAAAGTAACTGTAACAATCCCCGACAATATACCCGATACACTTCGTCAAAGCAAGATAAATAAACTTTATGACATTTTAAGCGGCGGAAACTTTAAAAAGGCAGGCTGAAATGTGTTGAAATATATCGCCGATTATGCTACAATATTTTTGTACATAATCGGCTTCCGAAATATAGAAATTTACAGAGAAACAAAATTCGTCCTTGCAGGTCGGATTTTTGTACAGGAGGTCGATAAAATGAAAAAATCAAATATAACAGGTAAAATCACAGCTATCTATGTGCGCCGTTCGGTCAGCGACAAGTACAAGGGTAACAACTCACTTTCCATTGACTCACAAAAGGCTGATTGCATTAAATATGTGGGCGATGACAATTATCGTATTTATTGCGATGACGGAAAAAGCGGCAAAGATGTAGAACACCGTCCTGCGTTCCAACAGATGATGCAGGATGCAAAAGAGGGTTTGATAGACCGCATTGTTGTTAAGAAGTATGACCGTTTCAGCAGAAATATGCGTGAATATCTTAATATCACAAACGAGCTTGACAATCTCGGTATAAGTGTTTTTTCTCTTACAGAGCCGTTTAACACAGCGACAAAAGAAGGTCGAATGATGAGAAATAATCTTCTTAACTTTGCCGAATTTGAACGTGAGACTATTGCTTCAAGAATTACCGACGCTTATAACACAAGAGCAAGGGAAACAGGCTTTCACCAAAACGGTGTTGTATTCGGATACACAGCCGAAAGAAGAAAAGTCAACGGCAAAACGGGTTCGGTGCTTGTGCCTAATGTGCTTTCCGAAGCTGTAATCAAAGCATACGAACTGTACAAGGAAAACGATGTTTCTTTACAAGATGTTTTGGTTTATTTCAGGGAAAACGATGTTGCTATGACGGCGGAGTTTGACGGACACCCTAATCATTTTAAGGATTTTACAAGGTGCAGGATCTCCTTTATCTTACAAAATCCTTTGTATGTGAGAGCCGATAAAGAGGTCTACAAGTATTTTGCCGCAAAAGGCTATGAGATGGTCGATGATGTTGAAGCGTATGACGGTATTCACGGTCTGCTTCTGCACAAAAACAACGGCGGTACACCTTTTATCAAAGTGGGTTATCACGAGGGTTTGATAGATGCCGAAACGTGGCTTGTCGTGCAAGATAAAAAGGAACATAACAAGCGCATACCAAGAAACGGAAAGTCTAAAAATTCGTGGCTTACAGGCTTGATAAAATGCCCTTATTGCAACTATACAATGGCTATGGAGGTTATTCCGTTCAAACAGCGTAAGTATCGTTATTATATTGATTCGGGTGCATATTCGGCAAAAGGCTGCTTGAAAAAGCACCCGAAAACAAAACCCGATACCGTTGAGCAAAAGGTCTTTGAAGCTATGAAGCAAAGACTGTCGGAACTGATTATCATAAAACAGGAAAATGAGAAACCCGACACCAAAAGCGAAGCTATAAAAGCCGATATTATTGCGGTCGATGATGAGATAAGAAAACTTCTCGATATGCTGAAAGATGCAGATAAAGCCTTATTCGATTATATCAATCAGAGAGTGACACAGCTTCACGATAAGAAATCGGGTTTGGAAAAATCGCTTTTGGCAAGAGCAAGAAAACAGAAACGCATTGACGTACAGCCACTTGAAAAACCGCTTGCTAATTGGGATGATTTATCAATGCAGGATAAGTGTGATGTGGCTTCGACTATGATTGATGTGATTTACCTTTCGGATGAAAACGGCATTGACATAAGGTTTGCAATATGATTATTTTTTTTGAGGAAATTTTTTAAGGTGTATGGCTGGGTTTCTCTGAAACATAACTTAAAATCTGCAATACCATATCAGCGACAAACGTGCCAAGCAAGTCTTTGTGTTGGCTTGTATCAAGTAGGGGCATTTCTATAACCTTTATATCAGCCCCGATCTCTTTTGTTATATACTGCCATTGTTTGATAATATCCTTATAATTCCTGCCGAGCCTGTCTATGCTTTTAATAATCAGCACATCGCCCTTATGCAGCCTTTTTAAAAGCCTGCGGTACGCAGGACGGTTAAAGTCCTTGCCACTCATTTTGTCGGTCAGTATGTTTTCGATGGGTACGCCATTTTCTTTTAAAGCTATAAGCTGCCTGTCGGTATTCTGTTCTCTTGTGGAAACTCTTACATATCCAAAATTTATAAAAATCACTCCTTTTTCGTTTAATTATGCGGTTTTGCTTGACTTATACAAGCCGTTTTAGATAATATATTTATACCAAAGTCCTCAAATATAACTTTGGGAGGTGCTGCCATACGGCAAACACTAAAAAAGCCGCTTAAACATTGAAGTACATCAAAGTTAAACGGCATAATTTTTTATACGGCAATATCGTCCGTTGAAATGTTATTGTTTTGGCGTTCTTCTTCGGGAAGTATCTCCGAGTTATCATCGTCAATGGATAATTCCTTATTCAGCCTTGCAAGTTCGACCTGTTTGTCCTCTAATTCCTGTGCAAATTCAAACGGCACATCGACCTGTGACTTTGCGACCTCAAGCTGATTTTCGGCTGTTGCAAGTGCCTTTTCATTGCCGCTCA
>JAFUUG010000319.1 GCA_017483905.1 Bacillota bacterium | reverse complement strand
GAGTTCGTTTGAAACTTACGTTGCAAAGACGGAAATAGTTAAAAAAGCTGAGATATACAGAGATAATATAGCTATATCCGTTTGTGATGAAAAGATAGAAAATCCTGTACTCATGGCGGCTGTGGCATCTGATGAAATGCTTAATATATATGGCATAGAGGCAAGCTTTGTGCTATGTAAAATGGACGATGACAGGATATCGGTGAGTGCAAGAAGTCTTGGAAATATAAATGTGCAGATAATAATGGAAAAACTCGGCGGAGGAGGACATCAGGCGGTTTCCGCTGCACAGATAAAGGACTGCACCATGGAAGAGGCACTTGAAAGAGTATACAAAGCAATAGATGAATATTTTGAGGAGGAGAAATAAGATGAAAGTAATTTTACTTGAAGATATAAAAGGTGTAGGTAAAAAAGATCAGATAATAAATGCGAATGACGGATATGCAAAGAATTTTCTTTTTCCTAAAAATCTTGCAGTAGAGGCAACAAAGGGAAATATGACACAGCTTGACAGAAAGAAAAAAAATGAGGAAGAAAAAAGACAGCAGGAACTTGATGATGCAAAGGAACTTGCAAAACAGATAGCTGAAAAGAAAGTTACATTAAGTGTCAAGACGGGTGATAACGGAAAGCTTTTCGGGGCTGTTACAAATAAGGAGATAGGTGCTGCACTTAAAGAGCAGGCGGGTATTGATATAGATAAAAAGAAGATAGTCGTTAAAGAGGCTATAAAGACGATAGGAGAAAAAGAAGTCGATATAAAACTTCACCCAAAGGTAACGGCTAAACTTAAAGTAAATATTGTTGAGGCTTGATAGGATGGTTTTTTATGGCTGAAAATATTGAAGACGCAGGTAAGATAAGAAGTCCGAGAGTTATGCCGAATGATATGGATGCGGAGATGACTGTATTAAGCTGTATGCTCTTTGATAATGACGGATTGCAGGCAGCTTATGAGATGCTTAAAGGCAGCGATTTCTACAGACCGCAGAATAAAGTGATTTTCGAGGCTATGGTCGAACTTTTTACAAAAGGTGAACCTGTAGAACTTACATCTCTGAAAAGCAAGCTTGAAAATATGGGGATGCTTGAACAAGTCGGAGGTACGGAATATCTTATAGATGTTGCGGGTTTTGTATCGACAAGTACGAGAGTCAAATATTATGCGAAACTTGTGCTTGATAAGTCGATATTGAGAAAACTGATAAAGACAAGCGGAGAGATAACAGAGTTAAGCTATGACGGAAAAAATGATGTAGACAGCATACTCGAAAGTGCGGAAGAGGGCATTTTCAATATTGTTCAGAACAGACATTCGGAAGATTTTGTACCGATAAGCGAAGTTCTGAAAAATACTGTTTCAAATATTGAAAAGGTAGTAAGGAATAAATCGAAGATAACAGGTGTTGAAACGGGTTTTGCAGATTTTGATATGATGACTGCCGGATTGCAGCCGTCAGATTTGATTCTTATAGCGGCAAGACCATCTATGGGTAAAACTGCATTTGCACTCAATATAGTGGAACACGCTACGGTGAGGAGAAATGTAACAACGGCTGTATTCAGTCTGGAAATGTCAAAGGAACAGCTTGTAAATCGTCTTATAAGTTCGCTTGCCATAATTGATTCGCAGAAACTAAGAACCGGAACTCTTGAACAGGACGATTGGAATAAAATCGCAGAGGCTGTCGGCTGGCTGTCGGAATCGCCGATATACATAGATGATACTCCCGGTGTGACAGCTATGGAGATAAGATCTAAATGCAGAAAACTGAAACTTGAGAAAAATCTTGGACTTATAGTGATAGATTACTTACAGCTTATGAGCGGGAGAGGCAAGACTGACTCAAGACAGCAGGAAATATCCGAGATATCAAGGTCATTGAAAGCTATAGCAAGAGAAATGAACGTACCTTTGATCGCATTATCGCAGCTTAGTCGTGCGCCGGAACAGAGAGCAGACCACAGACCGATGCTCTCGGATCTGCGTGAATCCGGTGCAATAGAGCAGGATGCAGATATAGTTTGTTTTCTTTACAGAGATGAGTATTATAATCCCGAGGGAACAGAACATCCCGGAGAAGCAGAAGTTATCATTGCAAAACAAAGAAACGGTTCGACGGGTACTGTAAATCTGATGTGGCTCGGACAGTACACAAGATTCGGAAATCTTGCAAGGGCAGGGGATATACCGCCCGGAGCAATATAAAAATATATTATTAAGAGAGGAAACGAAAATGAGTAAAAATCCGATAGTAACAATTGAAATGGCAAACGGTGATGTGATAAAGGCTGAATTATATCCTGAGATCGCACCAAATACAGTAAACAATTTTTTGAGTCTTATTGGAAAAGGTTTTTATAACGGACTTATTTTTCACAGAGTTATAGAGGGATTTATGATACAGGGTGGCTGTCCTGAAGGAAAGGGAACGGGAAATCCCGGATATTCGATAAAAGGGGAGTTTTCTCAAAATGGATTCAAGAATGATCTGAAGCACGAAAAAGGAGTTCTTTCGATGGCAAGGTCTATGATGCCAAATTCAGCAGGATCGCAGTTTTTTATAATGCATGAAACTTCACCTCATCTTGACGGTCAGTATGCCGCATTCGGTAAAGTGCTCGAGGGCATGGAGAATGTCGATAAGATTGCAAAGACAAAAACGGATTTTCATGACAGACCACTTGAAGAGCAAGTGATGAAGTCTGTTACCGCAGAAACATTCGGGGTTGAGTATCCTGAACCGGTAAAGGCTTGATATTTTATTATTGTGAAAAAATACGAGTATAAATATAAGTCCCGTGTCTTTAAGATTGCGGGACTTACTTATATATAATTTCTTTGGAGTAATGAATATGGATTATAAAAAAATAAAAAAGGGAAAAGATTTTAATGAATTTCTTGAAGAAAATTTTTTACCTAAAATACAAATCGGTGATGCGGATATATATTATATAGGTGAAGGTTTTTTTGCAGGATTAATAGATAATTCTATAAATAATATTTATTTTTTTAGTAGTAAAATTTTCGCAGAAAAAGTATTTTTAAAAAAGTTAAATTTTGTTATGGATGAAGGTAGTATTGAAAAATCATTTATCTTAGAAAATGGTTTGTATACAGATATGAGTTTTGAACAGGTAAAAAAATATTTAAATGATACAGGTGAAAAATTTATGGAAGGTGCTTCATATAATTTTAAAGGTGAATTTAATTACCTTTGGATAGATGATTGTAAAAATTATGTATTTCATTTTTTTGGACAAAGTAAAAAAACAAAAATGGGTGCTTTTACCTTTTATTTATATGAACAGTAACTTTATAGTAAATGACATTAAAGTAATATAATTTACTATTAATGCTTCGTGGAATGAACATGATTGCATACAAAGAATATTATAAAAATCGGAGAAAATAAATGGCTAAAAAAATAATAGAAACTGATATAAAAATTGAAGATATAGAATTTCCTAATCTTGGGATAGGTTATATTGATGATAAAAAAGTATACATAAAAAATACGATACCCGGACAGACAGTGCATACTCAGATAAAAAAGAAAAAACAAAAATATGAGGGGCGTTTTTTATCTGTAACAGAAAATGCAGAATACGAGATAAAACCTGAATGTTCCATGTTTGGAGCTTGCGGAGGCTGCACATATCAGAATATAACTTATGAGAAAGAACTTGAATATAAAGAAAAAATTGTATTGAAACTTTTTAAAAACAGTACACTTAAATATGATGAAAAATGTTTTCTTCCCGTATTGAAAAGTCCGATCCCAAAATGTTACAGAAACAAAATGGAATTTTCATTCGGTGATACGGGAAAAGACGGTGAATTATCGCTGGGAATGAAAAAAAGGAACAGCTATTATGAGGTCGTTAATGCAAGCGAATGTCAGATAGTTCATGAAGATATAAGAAAAGTTTTAGCTGCTGTACTTGATTTTTTTAAGAGTTCGGAAGAAAAATTCTATCATAAAATGGCAAAGACGGGAACACTCAGACATCTGCTTGTAAGAAGAAGCTATTTTGAAAAAGAAATGGTAGTTGGGATAGTAACTACAAGTGGTATAGCAACAGATCTGAAAGAATTGAAAGATATTCTTGTTAATACCGAATTTGAGTGCAAACTGAAAGGCATTATACACATTATAAATGATTCTGTTGCAGATGTTGTAAAGGCTGATGAGATAAAAATACTTCATGGTGAGGACAGTTTTAAGGAAAAACTTCTCGGTCTTGAGTTCAAGATATCATTATTTTCATTTTTTCAGACTAATTCGGCAGGGGCAGAGGTGTTATATGATACTGTTAGAAATTTTGCGGGGGATATTTCGAACAAAGTTGTTTTTGATCTGTACTGCGGAACCGGCACGATAACACAGATGATGGCTGAGAAAGCAAAAAAGGTTATCGGGATAGAGTTAGTTGAGGAGGCTGTAAGGGCGGCTGAAGAAAATGCTAATATAAACGGGATAGATAATTGTACATTTATTGTCGGGGATGTACTGAAAAAAGTTGATGAACTAAATGATAAGCCCGAAGTTATAATACTTGATCCTCCGAGAGAGGGGATTAATCCTAAGGCGATAGATAAGATAGCTTCTTTTGGAGCGGAGACGATAGTTTATGTGTCTTGTAAGGCTTCTTCACTTGTAAAAGATCTCGGTGCGTTTGAAGAGAAGGGGTATAGGATAGAAAAGGTACAGTGTGTTGATATGTTTCCGAGAACTTACCACATTGAAACCGTTTGTCTGCTTTCTCGAAAAAGTTGAGATTTCCGAGAAAAATTAACACTTGTGTAAAAATTGTGTACTGTATTTCCGCCAAATTTTATGCGGATATGCGAACAGCTTAACCCCCCTTAACAGCAAAATGGGAGTTTCGCCAAATTGTTTAACCTTTTGGCGTAATTCAAACTGTTCGCATAGACAGGGGGGATAGTAAAATCGCAATTTAGGGGGGATAGTAAATTTCTTAAAAAAAGGGGGTAGGGGAGTGATTTTTAGCGTTAAACAGGGGATAAGTCGAGCATTGCTAATTTAAATGATTACCTAAATAGTAGATACAAACATAGCGGAAAATAAAAAAAGAGCCGAGAAGAATTTTTATCTCCCCGACTCGTAAAATTTTCAACTGTATTCTATCTCCGTTCCGTCATAAAATGTTATAACGATTTTCCCGCTTTCGTGTACCGTAATGTAATCAAGAACCCGTATTACGAAGTTTGGATCTATTTCTCTTATCTCCCACGGTTCTTCGGTTATCGCCAACAAGTCCTTTGCTCTGTATGCCTTCAAAACATCATCACCCTCAGCAAGCAGCCGCCATTTTTTTTGGCAAGTCTCTATATTTTCGATTATCGTCTTCCAAGCTATGATGAAGATTTGATTTATTGACGCATCTGCTATATGCCTGTTCAGACATCCCGATACACCTTTTACCCTATATCGGTTTCCGCATTGCCACATCTTTTTGTTTTCTCTACGCTTATTCTGCCATGTCTTTCTTCCGAATGCGCATCCGCACTCACCACATATTACTTTGCCGTAAAATGGATTCT
>JAFUUG010000318.1 GCA_017483905.1 Bacillota bacterium | reverse complement strand
GATGCGGTATTTGCCGATATTTGCGAAGATCTCACTCTTCACGGAAAATATAATTCCCGTTATTATCTTCTTATACTTGAAGATAACAGTATCTCTTACATAAATACTTTTAATGTATCTGATAAAACTTATCATTCTGCCGAAAATATTTTTGATATGCGCAGGATGATCTCAAAAAGCAAAAAAGATAATTTCTGGATAGAAGCCAAAAACGGCAGAAAAAACTCTTTCACCCCTGTATATCTCTCTGTGATAGCCTCAGATGAAAGCAGAACGGCATTTTTCGGAATATCCGCCGATATGACCGCAGCGGAAGTAAATCTCACAGAAACTTCTCCGAAAAACGAAGAATATCTCCTTTTTTCTTCATCTGCTCTTTCTTCCGCATTAAGCACAGCCGATGCGGATATTTCCTCTTCCTTTCTTGAAAGTGCATCTTCCATGACCGCAGGAAGTGAAATACAGGGCAGCACTATCTCCGTCATATCTTCGGGTATATGGAAATGTGACCACATAAAAGAGACCGATGATATATATTTTATAAGATTCAGGTGTATTTCGGGTGAACTTCTCATAAGACTTCTCTGCATGGTCTTTTCTTCTCTTGCCGTTATATTCTGTATCATTATATCCTCCGAAAACAGAAGACTTAAAAAATCGCTTATTGTCCTTGCGGCAGAAAAACTTGCAAAAGTGCAGAACGAAACCGATAACGCAAGATTTCCCGTATATCTTTTTACAGTATCATTGATCATTCTTGCCCTTATGCTCTTTTCGGGAGAATATTTCTTTTCATTCATCATGATACCCGCTGCGGCTCTGAGTATATATATATCTTTGTGCAAGGTACAAAATAAGATCTATGTCATAATATTGGCTTTAATGCTCCTTGTTTCTTCTGCCATAGCATCATTTATAAGAATACCGTCCTCCGATATCCTTATCGTGATAACAATATCCTGTTCTGTTATATGGCTTGCTCTTCCACGCAAGATAACAGTTGAACAAAAACCGATGAAAATACCGCCCGTTATGCCTCAGCCGCCGGAGAAAAAGCAAAGCGGTGATAAGGCGATCCTTAAAGAAGCGGAAAAAACTGCATCAGTCGGAAAACTTATTGCAGGCATATCCCACGAGATAAATACTCCTATGGGAGCAATAAAAGCAGCCGCCGATACATTTAATACAAATCTTATAAGATCGGTGCATAAATTTTCCGACAAAATAAAAGCACTTGATAAAGAACAAACTGAAATAGTATTTGACATCATGGAACTTTCAATGAACTCCGTCAAAAAAATGCTTTCAACTTCCGAAATAAGAAAAGCAAAGTATAAGATAAGCGATGAACTTGAAGCCCTCGGCATTGAAAAAGCCACAAAAATAGCATCATCTCTTACAAGACTTGAGATCTGTGACATAGAGGAAATAAAAAAAAGGACAGACATATTAAGACGTGATGATATAAACGAACTTATCCTTTGCGCAGCCGACCTGTTCTTTCTGATAACCGGCACAAACACAATCTCAATGGCGACCGGCAAAGTTTCAAAGATAGTATTTGCACTCCGGGCATACACGACATCCCCCGGTTCGCAGAAAATGGCTGAAAAATTCGATCTTCCCGGTTGTATCGACAATGTTATAACTCTTTATTCAAGCCAGTTTAATTCATCTATCGTTATCAATAAAGTCTATGATGACGATATTCCCGAGATAATCGGAAATTCCGAAAGTCTTTCACAGGTCTGCACAAATCTTATCCAGAATTCATTCTATGCCATGAAAGACGGAGGAACCCTTACTATCGTACTCAGAACAGACGAAGCCAAAGAAAATGTCTTTATCGAATTTAAAGACACAGGCTGCGGCATACCGGAAGAAAATCTTGAAAAAATCTTTGAGCCTCTCTTTACCACAAAGCCCTCGGGCGAGGGCAGTGGTCTCGGTCTTGACATAAGCAAAAAAATAATCGAAGGACATAAAGGAACAATATCTGTTGAGAGCGAACTCGGAAAAGGTTCAACATTTTATATAAAACTACCTGTAAGACAGGAATAAAACTTCTTTATCTGAAAGGAATTGATAACTATGAGATCGACTATATTATGCGTTGATGACGAAAAGGTACTTTTAAATATCCTCTATGAACAGCTTGAAGAATGGTTCGGCGAAAATTATCAGATAGAACGTGCTTTAAGCGGTGAAGAGGCTCTTGAGATAATCGATGAATGTATCGCCGATGGCAGAAAGGTATCAGTTGTAATAAGCGATTATATAATGCCGAATATGAAAGGTGATGAGCTTCTTGCAAAAATAAAGGATCGTGACCCCCGTATCAAGAAAATAATGCTTACGGGATATGCCGCAATAGACGGCATCATAAATGCCATAAACAAAGCAGGTCTTTACCGCTATATAAGCAAGCCTTGGGATAATAAAGACCTTATGCTCACTCTTCTTGAAGCTATCAAGAGTTATGAGAGAGAAATGACCACCGTTGACCTTATGCAGAAATATGACCAGCTTTCCGAAAGCTATAATTCTCTCGTTGCCAATATTGAAGAAACGACCAACAAAATAACGGAATCATTTGCTGTTGCCGCCGATATAAGAGGACTTTCAAGCGACGGACACAGCCAAAGAGTAGCCCAGTTTTCCGCCTTTCTCGGCAAATCTGCCGGAATGGACAATGACAGACTGAAACGTCTTATACAGGCAGCTCTTCTCCATGATGTCGGCAAGATCGTATTATCCGACGATCAGATTCGTCAGCTCAGAGAGTACAAATTGCAGAATATCGGTATGACACAGATAAGAAAACAGCAGATAGAAGGCTCCGAAAAAATACTTAAAAATCTCCCTGATTACAGTGAACTTGAAAAGGGCATAAAATATCAATTTGAAGAATTTATGGGTTCGGGTCCTCTCGGAATTGCAGGCGAAGACATTCCTCTTGAAGCAAGGATCATATCTATTGCAAATGCCTTTGATTTTCTTAAAAACAAACAGACGGAAAACAAGTACAGTCTCAACGAGATAGTCGATATCCTTGAAGACGGTAAAGACATACAGTATGACCCTAAGCTTATAGATAAATTTATAGGTATCATCAGACCTAAGATAGGATAATGCCATGAGAGTGATAATTGCGATATTGGTAATATCTGCCCTTATAAATGCCTGTTCTTACGGTACAGGTACAAATACTTCCGAAAATACGAATAATACTGTAAATAAAGAAAGCGGTGAAAATATGCTTGCTGTAAATGAAACAAATGACGGTGTATTGATAAACGACCTTATGAGCTGCACCGCCCTCCTCGGAAAAACGGCACAGCAGGCAGGTATTCCCGAATCGGTACTTAACGGTTTGTCAACTGACACATTCAGAACTTATGCCGACGGAAATATTTTCGGTGTAAAGGATTACGGCATAATATATTTATCTTCCGACATCTGTGACGACTCTCAGCCACCGAAAGTTACAAGAGTATGGATACACATAAAAGACCTTGATTACAGTAAATGCCGCGAGGAACTTATAAAACTTTACGGCGAGCCTCTCATGCAAGGAGAAGAGCCTTATGTTGAGGTAAATGGCGGAGCGGTCATCTGGTCGGAATTTACCGATAATGATACCCTTATCCGCCTCTCCTGCGCAAGTGAACGTAATTACATCGAAATTGATATTGAAAGTTCAAAAAAAACTTAGGAACTGTAAATAAATTACTTTTAAATTTTGACACGTCAAAATAAAAGATTATTTGTTTACAGTTCCTTACATAAAACATTATTTTTATGAGTTTGAGGGTGGAAAATTATATTTTTTCACCCCCACCATAACAATTCAGCAGCCTGTTCAGCTTATTCATATACTCTTCCCGCACCCGTGCATCATCCCCCTCTTTTCTGCGTTTCATAAAATAGTTCTCCCTTATCTCTTTAGCCTCCTGTCCTTTTTGGGCGTCATTCAGAAGAAAAAATTCTATCCTCGCCTCATTTACACTCAATTCGTTAGCCCCGCCCGCGTAATTATGATCCTTCTCCTGCACTCCGTCATTTTCCCAGCCGCAGCAGGTGCAAATATCAAAATCATTATCTTCTTCAAATTCATATCTTCCGCACACCGGACATATAATCGTTTTTTCTTCATTTTTGTTCATTTTTGTTCCTCCGTTTTATAATGCTTATTATTCCACTCCACTTCCGAAAAAATCGCATACAGCTTTTTCTATCCCTCTGTTCCCGTTTGCCCTCTTTATATCTTTCCACCATATCGGAAATAATTTTGTATATACAGACTGAGAAAATCGGCTGTCTATAAGAAGTGCAGCCCCCCTGTCGCTTTCCGTTCTTATCACCCTTCCTACCGCCTGCAATACCTTGTTCATTCCGGGATATATATAGGCATATTCAAATCCGCACTCTGATTTTTCATCATAATATTCCCTTATCAGATTTCTCTCAATGCTTATCATCGGCATACCGACTCCGACTATCACGCAGCCTATCAGTCTGCCTCCCACAAGGTCTATCCCCTCCGAAAATGCACCTCCAAGCACCGCAAATCCAACAAGCGTTTCCTGTGTATCTTCCCTGAATCCCTCCAAGAAGATCCCCTTGTCGCTCTCTTTCATGCTCCTCTCCTGAACTTTTATCTTTATTCCGGGTTCGATCTGCGTAAATATATCGTACACTCTTCCGAGATACTCATAAGAAGAAAAGAATACAAGATAATTTCCCGTCTTACCCTTTATAAAACTGCTTATCCTCTCTGCAATAGCTGCATAGCTTTTCTCTCTGTGTTCGTATTTCGTTGAAATTGAAGTATCCGTTATAACGCATAGATTTCCGCTCTCAAAAGGCGAAGACAGTCTTATATAATTAGCCTCTTCCGAACCGAATATATCCATGAAATAATCTATCGGTATAAGCGTTGCCGAAAAAAAGACCTTGCTTTTCAAATTTCCGCTCATTTCCCTCATAAGCCTTGACGGATCTATGTTTATTATTTTTATCGTCATATCTCTTCCGTTTTTTATATACATAAGCCGATGATCTTCTCCGTATAATTCGGCTATCCTTATCACATCTTTCACTTTGAATAAAAATTCCGTGATCTCCTGATTTTCATTTTCTTTAAGCCATTCATTTATCCTGTATACAATATCCTCAAGGCAGTACATAAGCTCTTCGGGAAATTTCCTCTCCACTACTGCCTCATCCTCCGATATAATGTGCATCTTACCAAGAAAATGATCATTTAGTTTAGATATCGCCTTATAGAGCGGAGAGAATTTATTTTTGACATTTTTTCTTGCACTCAGCACATCACTTTTTGATATTTCCGCCGAAAACATATCCCTCGCCCTGTCCGACAAATTGTGTGCCTCATCTACAAGTGCAATGTAATCTCCTTTTTCAGCCTCATCCGAAAAAAACCTTTTGAGCCGTGATTTCGGAGAGAAAGCATAATTATAATCACATATTATTATATCGGCAGCACTCGTTATATCAAGAGAAAATTCAAAAGGGCATACATTATGCTTTTCGGCATATTCGATCACTTTTTCCCGATCTATCAGATATTCATTCTCAAATATATCATATAAAGCCTCATTCACTCTGTCATAATGCCCGCAGGCATATCCGCATTTCTGAGGATAGCATGAAGTTTCCCCGTTAAGACATATTTTTTCTTTTGCCGTCAGTACGACCGTCTTAGCTTTCAGGCCGCTTTCATTCATCAAACGCATACATTTTTCAGCTGCCTCTCCCGTCATATTTTTTGCAGTAAGATAAAATATCTTTGTATTTATCTCATGTTCCCGTGAAAAATATTTCACGCACGGAAACAGAACAGAAACCGTTTTTCCCGTTCCCGTCGGAGCCTGTGCAAAAAGATCTTTACCGTCCGCAATGCTTTTATATACCGCCACCGAAAATTCCCTCTGCCCTTTTCTGTATTCTCCGAAAGGGAAAGAAAAATTTTCCGCCGATATATTTCTCTCCATATGCATATCGAAACAAAATTTTTCAAACTTGTAATATACCTCTATCATATCATAGAAAAACTGTTTAAGAGTGCAAAAATCAAATTTCTCCTCAAATATCATCTCTTCCATATCCTGCGTATCGCAATATGTAAGCATTATACCTATCTCGCTCTTGTCATAAAGAAGTGCATACATATAAGCATAACATTTCGCCTGTGCAAAATGTATCTTGTTTGCTTCCGATATTTCCCGTGATGTCGATTTTATCTCTTCTATCACGATTTCATTGCCGATAGTTTTAAGTCCGTCTATCCTGCCCTCGATTTCAAATATTACATCCTTGTATTCCGTTTCCGTCTTTATTTTTATTTCACTTTCGTAAATGCCGCCTTCCTTTTTTATTTCCTTTTTCCTCTTCTTCTGTAATTTTTCATGTATCTTTATTCCAAGCAAAGCAGCGGAAAGAGAAGAATACCTCGCATCTATATCCCCGCTTTTAAACACATATTCAACTATCTGCCTCACCGAAATATGAACTGTTCTTTTTTCCATTTTATCTTTTCCTTTGAATTTCTTATATATAGAGAAATATTTTTTATGACGTTTAATATATAATATCACATAATGATATTCTCTTTCAATAAATAAAATAAATAATG
>JAFUUG010000317.1 GCA_017483905.1 Bacillota bacterium | reverse complement strand
TTAAAAGCTCTTAACTCCAATAAGCCCACGGGCTGGGTGCTGAAAGCAAAAGCGGATAAAGAGGAGGAAGAATGGAGTACGCTCTCCTCCTACTCCGGTCAGTCATTGCCGGAGGGGTTGGAGTTTCGATATGCCTGCAATAATCCAAACAATACGAAGTACAAATACTTTCGTTTCGAAGCAGAAAACTCTCTTACGCGCAATATCGAGTTTAATGAAATAAGACTTTACGGCTTTGAAAAACTTACATTCACACAAATCATGCAGAAAGCTGCCACTTGTACAGAAGAGGGCATTTTGCAAGATTGTTATATGAGAAGTGACGGGAAATATTTTTCGGACGAGAATGGAGTAAATGAATTAGAAGTTTCTGATGTAATCGCCCAAAAAGCACCACATAGCGGAGAGTATCATGCGGCTGCTGGTAATACAAATGAGTATTGGAAATGCTCTGTTTGCGGTAAATATTTCAGAGATTCTGATTGCACCGATGAGATAGAAGAAATACAAACACATATCGTAAAATACCTTGACAGCGACGGCACAATGAAAACATTGAGTGGAAACGCAATGAAAGTCACAAATTCATTGAAAAACTGGAGTGACGGCTGGTATGTGCTTTATGATGATGTAACGGTTGAATGGCGCATTACGGTTGAAGGTACGGTCAATTTGATTTTATGCAACGGTGCTACTCTCACAGCGAGCAGCGGTATAACGGTTGGCGAGGGTGCAACGCTTAATATCTATGCACAATCAGAGGACGAATCCTTAATGGGAGCAATCACGGCTACAGGCTCACATGCTGATAATGCAGGTATCGGTGCCAATAGTAAGAATTGCGGTAATATCACCATTAACGGTGGAAAGATCACAGCGACGGGGGGCAAGCTATGCTGCAGGTATCGGCGGTGTTTCCGACTCTTACAAGGGGAATATAACTATCAACGGCGGTATCGTTACAGCAGCCGGTGGTATTAGTTCTGCGGGTATCGGCGGCGGATGCCATGGATATATCGAAAACATAGCGCTTAATGGCGGTGTCATTACTGCAACCGGAGATTCTTCACATACATACAGCACAGCGGGGATCGGTATGGGTTCATATACAAATGCCGGTGCCGGAAACGGAGAAACAAATATCACCATAGGCAGCGGTGTAAAGAAGATCGTGGCAATAAAGTGCTTGGACTCCGCTGATTGTATCGGAAAAGGAGATAGCACAGAGATCGCTGTGAATACGATATTTAAGGACGGTGACACCATTGTTGAGGGTGATAAAAAGAATAGCATTTTCTACGATTCCGAAACAGGCAAGACAAGAACGATCCGCACTAAAGCGTTAAATCATACCGTTACTGTAAGTGGTGAAAACATAACAGCCGATAAAGAATACGCACTTGCAGGAGAAACCGTTACATTGACAACTTCGCAATCCGAGGCGGGCTATATAAGCGTTACTGTGAAAGATTCGGATAATAACAATATAGCCATTACGGAGAACAGCGGTGTATATTCATTTATTATGCCTGCAAAAAATGTAACTATAGCCGATGGGAAAACTCCTATTGTCTATGACATCACATATAACTTGAACAGCGGTACATTAGCCGAAAATTACAATAAAAATTATACTATTGAGAGTAATGACATTACTTTGCCCATCCCGACACGCATAGGATATACTTTTGGCGGCTGGTATGAAAACAGCAATTTCAGCGGTGCACCTGTCACAACGATCGCTACAGGTTCACATGTCAATAAGACATTTTACGCAAAATGGACAGCCACTGCTTACACTTTGACCTATGCCAATGCGGTAAACGGCGAGGATGGTGTAACAAACACAAATCCTGCGACCTACACCATTGAGAGTGATAATTTCAATCTTGTCGATCCAATACGCATCGGATATACCTTTGAAAAATGGTACTCTGATGCAGAACTGACTTCACCTGTTTCAAAAACTATTGCTAAAGGTTCAT
>JAFUUG010000316.1 GCA_017483905.1 Bacillota bacterium | reverse complement strand
GGAAGTTTTGGTCATAGATTTGTTGAACTTTGTGAGATATATGAAATACCGCATGAAGTTATCGAATTGTCATTTGGAGAAAAATTATCAAAAGAACGGCTTTATCAATATGAAGGGAAAGTATTTACAGGGTTTCTTGTAAATATAGATGAAACTTCTACAGGTGTTTTGTATGATTCGGAAATGATAGGTGAATTTTGCAGGAAGAATAATATTTTTTATGTTTGTGATTGTGTTTCATCTTTTCTTGCAGATACTTTTGATATGAAACACTGTGAAGCAGATATTATGATTACGGGTTCACAGAAGGCACTTGCTTGTCCTCCTGGTATTTCGGTGATTATTTTATCACCAAATGCAGTAAAGAGGGTATCAAATCGAAAGGTCAAATCCTTGTATTTTGATCTTGCTAATGCACTAAAAAATATGAAGAGAGGTCAAACTCCATTTACACCGGCAGTTGGAATATTAAGACAAATAAATGCCAGATTAAAAGAAATAAAAGCCAATGGTGGTGCTGATGTGGAAATACAAAGAGTTGCCATGCAGGCCGAGGATTTCAGAAATAAAGTAAAGGAGTTGCCGTTTGAGTTTGTATCACAGTCGCCAGCAAATGGAGTAACATCTCTTCATCCGCTTAATGTCAGTGCATATAAGATCTTTGAATTGTTAAAAAATGAGTATGATATTTGGGTTTGTCCGAATGGTGGCGAGATGGCAGAAAGGATATTTCGAGTAGGACATATAGGTGTGCTTACACCGAAAGATAATGATATGCTCATAGAAGCATTGAAAGACATACAAAAACGAGGTTTATTGTAATTTTGGTGAGATAAAATGAAAAAAGTTATTACATATGGAACATATGATTTGCTCCATTATGGACATATTAAATTGCTTGAACGTGCAAAAGCATTGGGAGATTACCTTATAGTTGGGGTAACGGCAGATGATTTTGATAAAACAAGGGGCAAGATAAATGTTCGCCAGACATTGGAAGAACGCATTGCTGCTGTTAGAGCAGTTAATATTGCAGATCAAATAATAGTTGAACAATATGAAGGTCAAAAAATTGATGATATAAAAAGATATGATGTTGATGTTTTTACAGTTGGTTCTGATTGGGAAGGTGTTTTTGACTACTTGAGAGAATATTGTGAAGTTATATATTTGCCTAGAACTCAGGGGATTTCCAGTACAGATATAAGATCTTCGGAAGCAACTTTTAAAATTGGAATGACAGGTTATTCTTCGTTTCTTAATAAGTTTTATAAAGAATCTACTTTTGTAAATGCTGTGGATGTTATTGGATTGTACTCTAAAGATACAACAAAATTAAGTAAAATAAAAGATGAATTGGAATTTATCACAAATGACTATGATGAATTACTTGAAAATGTGGATTCTGTATATATTCATTCGCATCCATCAAGCCACTATAGCGAGTGCAAAAAAGCTCTTTTGAATGGTAAGAATGTTCTGTGTGAATCACCTGTAGCTATGTCGTCAGAAGAATGTAATGAATTACTAAAAATAGCGAAAGATAATGGATTAACTTTTATGGAAGCAATCAGAACGGCTTATACAACGGCTTATTCAAGATTATTGCTATTATTAAAAAGCGGAAAAATTGGAAAGGTTGTATCTGTTGATGCTACATGTACAAGTTTGAGTTCCGGTGGTGACGGCTCAAGAGAAAAATTAAACAGATGGGGTTCACTTGAGGCTTGGGGACCTACAACATTGCTTCCTGTGTTCCAAATACTGGGAACAGATTATGAATCAATAAGTTTCTTTTTCTTAAAGAGCAGTAATGGTGATTATGATAGCTTTACAAAAATTGATTTTAAATATTCATTTGCAACTGCATCTATTAAAGTAGGAAATGGAGTGAAATCAGAAGGGGAATTAATTATTTCCGGTACAAAAGGTTATGTTTATGTACCTGCACCATGGTGGAAAATGGACTATTTTGAAATTCGTTACGAAAACCCTACAGATAATAAAAGATATTTTTATCAAATCAATGGTGAAGGTATTCGATATGAATTGGTGGAGTTTGCAAATGCAATAAGGAGGGGAAAACCTGACTTTTATATTGATAGGCAAGTAACAATAGAAATATCAAAAATAATGCATGAGTTTTATTCTAAAGTAAAATAACAAAAGCTTTTGTAAATATAAGAAAGGCATGATATTTTTTGGAAAATTTAAAAGGAAAAAGATTACTTATTTTGGGTGGTGCTGTACAACAACTCAAAGTTGTTCAAGCATCCAAGAATATGGGAGTTCATGTAATAGTTACTGATATATCAGACGATACGGAAGCAAAAAGATTGGCTGACGAAACACTGAATATAAGCGTTATGGATTCGGAAGCGTTAATAAAATGGTGCAAAGTAAATCCTGTTGACGGTGTTTTGAATTTTTGTATTGATTATGCTCAACATAGCCATTACAAATTATGTAAAGAATTTGGGTTTCCTTGTTACGGAAATGAACTACAGTATAACATTCTTACTGACAAAATTCTTTTTAAGCAGTTTTGTCTTGAAAATAATGTAGATATAATTCCGGAATATGATGAAAATAATTTAAGTAATGTTAAATATCCGGTTTTGGTAAAGCCGGCAGAAAGCAGCGGTTCAAGGGGAAATCAAATATGTCATTGCCATAAAGAACTTGTTGAAGCAATTATTTGTGCAAAACAGGAATCAAGAAATGGGAAAATTATAATTGAAAGATTTATGATTGGAAAGCCGGATTTCGAGATAGCATATTTTGTAAATGAAAAGAAACCTTATTTAGCTTATATAGGAGACAGATATTCGGGTCGAATAGAGGATAATCTAAATAGACAATGTATATGTTTTGTAGGACCATCTAAATACTTGGATACATATTTAAAATATACCCATAATCGTGTTTGCAAAATGATAGAAAAACTGGGTCTGGAATTCTCACCTGTGTTTTTGCAGGGATTTTTGGAT
>JAFUUG010000028.1 GCA_017483905.1 Bacillota bacterium | reverse complement strand
TGTATTGTTCTCGTCAAACGCTTCGGGGATTCCGCCCCAACCGACGTACTGTGCAAGGAGTTGTTGTTCTTCGGGTGTGGCAAATCTGTTATCAAACTCACATTCTTTCAAGACACGGATAGCTTCAACATTTCTGCGGAAACGTGCCTTTTTGCCAACCTCCTCTAACTCAAAGGCTTTGAGGTCAAAGGTATGACGGTCAGCCATAGGAATGTCGGGGTGAAGGTCAAAGGTCTGCGCCTTTGCTCTCGGTTGACGCTCCCAAGCGGGTGTGATTTCTTCCTGCTGTGCCTGTTGTTCTTCAATGATACGGCGAACAAAACCTACCTTTTCGGAACGGAATATCGGAAAACCGTTAGTGTCCTCAAAGGTAATATCACGCATTGAAACGTCGCCGTTACTGCCCACGCTCTCAACAATGAATTTGCGTTCATCAAGCGTTAGCAACTGACCGATAAGGTCGGAGTTGTCGGCAACGGCTTCTGCGTCAGCCATAACCTGTTGAATAAAGGGATCACTGTTCAGCTTATCTTCATCGACAAGCTCACCGTTGACTATCCCTGCGTCCTCAAGCTGCTGACGAATAACTGCGGGATCTACGTCGTCAAGCTCGTCGTGTTCCTCATAGAACGGTGCAAGCTCCTCATCGGACACATAAATGAGGTCGTCAAACTCCATACCGTCCAAGCCGTTCTCGACAATATCCTGCAAAGAATCGTATTGCTCAGTGCGGACAACGGTATCATCTATCTTCGTTTCGATACGAAAATCAACAAGGTTTACATTAGCCGTTAATTCGTGCTTTTCGTCCTCGGTGGTTGTGTATGCGACGTTGATTTCAGATAAATCTTCAGGTAACTCAAAGTCGTCTGTACCAAATTCTCTTTCGTTATATTCGCCGATAAGCTGTCTTGCTCTGTCAAGCAAAACCTTATACTCAGACGGTCTTTCAGGGCGTGGCTCAACGGTCACGCTGACTAACGGCTTTGGCAAATCATCAACAAAGCTGTAATCAATCGTCTTGCCGTTTTCATCAGCGTACACCACAAGTCCCATCGGAGAAGGACGGTTAATATCGTCCAAAATATCCCGACGTAACTGTTCTGCGTCGAGATATTCAAAGCTCGTTTCAATCTTCTTATCAGAATTATTGCTGTCGTAATAATCAAGACGTGCAATAGGCTGTGATTCAATAGGATTATCAGCTTTTTGTGATGGCATATTGAGGTAGTACCGCTTGCCATCAAAATTTACACCCGATACTCCGATATTAAAACCTCTGTCAAGAAGCATATCAATATTAGGTGTTGATTTGTGGACAGGAAAGCCGCACATCTTAATATCTTCATCGGAAGAAATCATACGCCTTGTTAATTGCAGTCCCAACGCCTGAGATACAAGCTCTGCGTCGTCGCCCATTGCTTCCAAAAATTCACCTATTCTATACAGAATAATGGTGTCGGGATGTTCGTCCTTCAACCTGAAATATTCCTGCATAAGAGGATTGTATTTTGAATAGTCACGCTGGGCGGTTTCCTGTTCTTTTTCGGGTTGTACGGCGACCTTCAAATGGTCGTTCATCGGGTTTTCTTTGACCTTTGCGTCAAACTCAGCCCTCGGCATTTCCTTGTTGAATAACGGGAAACTCTTGTCAAAGAGCATTACACGGTCATCATCAACGGAGAGGATTTCATACTCGCTTGCGCCGATATATACCGAAGCACCAAGCGTATATCGGTATTCATACTCAACAGGCGCAGGCTCAGTCTTTTCTGACGGCGGCGTAAAAAGCGCTTCACGGATTTCTCGCTCAGCGGCTCGCTCTGCTCGTAGTTCTTCCTGACGTTCAAGCCACCTCGGATAATACTCTTTTTCTTTTGAGTTGAGATAACGATCAAGTTTGATAAGTTCACCGATACGCTTTTCAACGTAATTCCAAGTGAGCTTTTGTCGTGGAGAGCCTTCGCCATAACCAAGATGAAGTTCAATCCCTTTACTGTCGTGATCCTCTCCGACACCTGTGTACGGTACGGCACTTGACGATCCGCCTATACCGTACTCTTTTTTGAGGAAAGATATATTTTCACTCTTTGATAGTGATTTCTGATATTGCTCATAAATTCGCATTTTGCCTTCTTCCACGCCGCTTCCTCTTGTGAGAGCTGCGTCGATAAACTCCTGCGAAAAAGAAAAGGCAGGATTGTTTTGTCCTGCCGATTCAGTAATAAGCTGTAATTGTCCGTCCTGTGACGGTAATGGTTTAATAACGCTGTGCAGCATACCAAGCAAGCGCATTGCTTCAAAGTGTCCGGCAACAGCGTCCCAACGATGAAAGGACTGTCCTTCACGGTCAGGATAACGACCTTTCCAAATGAGCAATCCGTTCTCGTAGGTCTTATAGCCTACATGGGTATCATCTGCAAGGATAATCTCCGTAAAATCATCGTTGAATATACTGCGGATATACCCGGTACGCTTTTGAATGTCTGAAAAACCTTCAAAGTATCCTCGGATTTCATCAAGGCTTGCCTTGAGGTGCGGTGTAGTAGCAAGGATCTCATTCACCACTTCATCGACACCGAAGAATGGGTGTTTTCTGAGTTCTCCGTCCTCGTCAAAGACGTTGAAATTAGTGTCGCCGCTAACATACTTGTCGCTGCTTAAAACGGTAAGTAAATTGCGGCGCTGTTCAACCTGCTTATATACTCCTTCAAAATCCTCACTTGCCGATTCGGGGATAATAAGGGCTTTCATTTTATCCAAAAGCCTTTCTGTATCTTCGGCGTGATTAAAGGTGTAGCTGAGCCGCACAAATGCCTGTGTGCGGTCAGTTCCAAGATTTAATTCAGAGTATAGGTGCGGGTATCTTTCAAAGAAATCTACCACATTACCGATAAGCTGAATGGTATCAGCGGTAGAAAAAACAGGCTCAACACTCTGAGCCTGTTCTTCGGGATTTAAGCGTAAATCAGTTCCGCTTGTACGATCTCCTGTGCTGAGTGCCGGAGGTTGTTCATCAAGCGTGTCCACTTCATCGGATCTTCCGCTTTCAGCTTCTCCGTCACGCCCTCCTGAGCTGCCATCTGTTTGAGCAGGCGTTCCTCCATCTCCAGCGCTGTCTGTTCGATTTCCGCCAAGTGTTCGGTCAACTTGCCCTTCGTCAGCAGATTGGTATAGAGGATTCTGCGCTGACGATACAGATACTTCCTCCTCATTTGAGCGTACTGTCCCAGCTCGACCTTCGGCTGTTCGGGAAGCGTCAGATTGGGAAGCAGATAATCGCCCTGCATTGTGTAAGTCAGTTCTGCCATCTTCAAAACTCCTTTCATTGTTTCTGTCATTAGTATATTCGGGTTGCCTGTTTTCCGCAAATGTGCGATTCTGTCGGTTGAGTGCCAAAACGGTTTTGGATACCTCCGATAAGCCCATCTCGGCAATAGCGCTGGTAGCGACGCCGAGTGCGTTCAGGGTGTCATCGGAATTGAAATTGACAACGTTTCTGAAATCGTCGTCGTCAAAATACATTTCGGTATCAATGCCGAGCCTTGTCATCAGCATATACGCAACACTGTTTGTGACAAGCTCCTTATACATAGCCGTTACGCTGTCCTCACCTAAACCTTCAAGGAAGGTATCGTTTGTGCCAAGAAGCAAGTCCCTGATATAATCAGGCGTGTTATCCTCGACAGCGTTGTTTGCCGCCGACATTACCGCTTTCGCAAGGCTTTCCTTATCTTCGAGGTCACCGAAGCTGCTTTCAAGCGTAGCAATCACATCATCTGTATATTCGGGCTGCATAGTCCAAATAGGGACAGCTCGTGAGTATTCGCCTGCGTGGGTGTCGGATATATCGAAGTAGTGTACTAATTTCTGTGAAACGCCGTCGTGTCTTTCAAAGACGGCAATGCCTTTTGCTCCTCGGTTTACCCAGCGTCCGAAAGTCCTGTTCCACCTCTCGATGGGGAGAACAGCAGTAGCTTCCGGTTTCTGAGCGTAAATAAGGAGCTGTTCGTCAAAGCGCAGTCTGTAATTGTAACAGGCTGTGCGTAAAAAAGCCGCCCATTTATCGGGCGACAAAACCTCTTTCGAGGTGTCTACATATAGTTGTGAGATAAGGTCAAACTTTCTCGCCATAGGAAAAGCACCTCCTTATCTTGCGTCGTGATTTCTGTTTTTAGGCTTGATTAAAGTTCCTTTCTCGGTATAGTTTTTAGGATCAGCGTCCGGTTTGTCAAAGCCAAAGCGAGAGCCTTGCTTCATTGCCGCATACTGTGCCTTTGTAATGCCGAGCTGCTCGTTCATCTTGTTTACCATAGCACGGTTTTCGCTCGGTCTGCCGTTTGCTGATTTAGCGTCAGTGTAGCCAAACTCGCCCTTATTGATAATCGCAATCATATTCAGCCCTTCAACAAAGGTGTAGCATTGGTCGGGGAGCGACGCTCTGAGCGGGACAACAACATTGCCTGACTTTTCGAGCTGCTCTGCAAATTCACAAATGTGGCGAAGATTTCTTCCGTACTCAAAATGATAGTCGTCGATATATCGAACATCATACCTTTCGGAACGGTCACGCAGACCGTTGTGCGTATCAAAGCTGCCGTCGGGCTTGCCGATAACGATTTGGTCGCCGTCATACAGCCTGAATTTCTCGTTGTAATGGGAATCAATAAAGCGAATCCCACGCTCCGCCTTTTCAAGATGGCTGTCGAGCCAGTCCTTTTTGTAGCAGTAGCAGTAAAGATTGTAATTACCCTTATACGGGTTAAGGCGCATAAGAAAAGCGTAGTCCTTCGTATTTACCCTCACGCCGTAATCTACACCTGTGTCGTATGAGAATACATTGTCGCTGTTCATACAGAATGATTCAAGCTCATCACGGTTGGAAAGAAAACCGCCTTTCTCCCTGAAAGAGTTGATAACAGTATCAATATCTTTCTTGAAATCATCAGTATTCAGGTCATCACGGAAGCCGTTCCAAGTTGAGAAGAATTCCGTTCCAAGCGTACCCATATCCGCACGGACGTAACCGATCAAACCTGTCTGCGATGATATTTGCTGGCTGTTTCTGTAGGTGTACAGCCATTCCTTACCTTTCAGCGGTGCGGCATTACTTTCCACAAAATGCACCTTCCTTATCACAGAAGTGCATAATACCAAGAGCGTCAAGCACCTTTTCGCCGATGCTTTCGGTTACATCGCCGATAATACTGAAATCAAAATCATCATTGTCGATCTCGGTGAACAGGCGCTGCACCTTGCTTAACGGAGCGTCATTCTTGATAGCAAGATACTTGCAATAAGTAACGCCATCACGGTCAATATGGTAAGACAGAAAATCGCCGCTTTTATCGACGTACCATTCTGCAATGTCGTAGTCTGTATCAAAGCATTCGCCAAGATTGCCGGAGTCGATTGTCTGAATGCCAAAGCCGTCGTCCTCGTCGTCATCGTAGCCCTCAAACAAAGCTAAGGCAATAATCGGCTGACCAATGCTTACCTTGCTGAGATGACTGACCAATTCATTAAAATAGTGGTAATTGAAACCATAAATAATGGCGTTTATATCGTCCTCGCCGATGTCGGGCATTTCCTTTTTAAGCATTGCCTTAAAACACGGCGCGCCGGGATTGATACTTGTCCAAATAATCTTTCTGTTATTCGTTGTGTTGTTCATCAAACATACCTCCAAGATAAGAATAGAGCTTGTTGCTCTTTGTGTATTGTTGTAATTCGGATATGATACTCATATCCTGCACGGTTAAGCCTTCGATGCGGAAAACATTCTGAAAGTTAATGCTCTGCAAGTCCTTTTCGGATTTGAAGCCCGCTTCAAAAAGTTTTGTCAGCACCTTAAACCTGTGTTGGGGAGTAATTACGGTTTTATCTGCCATTAGTTACCCTCCCTGTCTAAAGCGTAGTTCGTGTAAGCGACAACGCCTTTGTTCCTTCTTCGGCGAGTAGCAGGCGAGCAACCGAGTTCCGGCAAAATCGCCTGAATCTTCTGTCTTGTCCGTCGAACGCTCTCAAAGCCGGGGCAGCCCAGCTCTTTATAGTTGGTCATAACTTCTTCAAAAGAGAGGTCTGCTTCACCGTGAGTTTCGCTTATGCAATCACGGCAAACGTAAAAGTATAATCTCATATCGTCGTCACGAGCGTCGGGATTTGAGATTAAGACGTTTAATACCATATTCTCAACGGTTTTTAACTTATACATTCGTACCTCCTAAATCAGACGGGCGACCTTTTGAGCCGCCCGTCGCAGTAGTTTTTCACTTCTTGTTGTTGCGGTTTTTAATCTGCAAGAAGATAAAACCGCCGATAATGAAAACAAGTAAAACGATAGCAATAATCACTTTCATTATGCTGCCTCCTTGTTATTCTTCTTTCTCTTTCTTACAAGAGCTGTCACGCAAGCCGCAACACCGACAGCCGAAACGCCGCCAAGCACCAGCCAAAGGTTGTTGGGCGTTCTGTCGTCGCCTGTCTGCGGAACGTGGATTTTTTCGTTGTGCATTTTTACGGTTGCGGTCTTCCCGTACTCAATCTCGATAACCTCGTCATCGGGAAGGATATATCCGGCAGAAGCGTCGTCGTTTACCTCAGACACAACATACTTGCCAATTCGTAAACCCTCAATGAGAATTTCACCGTTCTTGTCGGTCTTGAATACCTTATCAAAGCCGTTTTCGCCTGTTACACGGAAAGAAATGCCTTCAACCTTGTTATCGGAAGAAGTCTTAACGATTTTGAGCGAGCCTTTCATAGCTTCGTTCAGGAAGCCCTTACCTGCGTTGTTCTCAACATCGTAGGTCTTACCGTCAGTTTCGATAAAGACGGGATAGGTGTTTTCATCGAGGATAAAGCCGTCGGGAGCCTTCTTCTCTTTTACAAGATAGTGACCGTAAACAAGGTCGTCCATCTCATAAATACCTGTGTCGGTTTCCTTGATTTCACCGATCAGTTTGTCGTCCTTGTCGAGCTTGCCGTCAGCGTTGGTATCGGAATAGATTTCAAATACTGCGCCTGTCAGCTTATTTTCGGGATAATCAGCGTCAACCTTTGTGGTCTTGACATTGCCACGAATATGCTCGTTGACAATCTCGATTTCAACAACATCGCCGTCCTTGCCGATTGTAACGGGATAGACGGTATCATTGAGGACAAAGCCTGTCGGCTGTTCGATTTCTCTGACATACCAAGTACCATAAGGGATAGTATCCTCGCCAAAGGTAAAGCTGCCGTCCTCGGCTGATTCTGTTGTCAAGGTTGCGTTTTCCGCAGTAAACTCTGCGTCTGCGCTCTTAAACAGTCCGATTACTGCGCCGCCGAGTGCTTCGCCGTTCTCGTCAATCTTTTTGCCGGAAACAGTACCGTAAATCAGTTCATTGGTGATAGGCTCACCGTCATTTACGGTGAGGTCAACGGTCTTTGTGTTCTCACCCTCGTATTCAAATACAACGGGGAATTTGGTATCTGTCAAGATATAATGCTCGTCGGTGGCAAGCTCCTTTACATAGTAACTGCCAAAGGGAAGGTCTGTACCGACAAAGCCGTTGCCGTTTTCATCAAGCGTGATGATCTCAATCAAGCCGTCTGCGGGAATGGTAGTTCCGCTTGCAGATACAAGCTCCTCGGTAGCGAATAAGCCAAAGGAAATATTCTTGATTTCCTCGTTAGTGCCGATGTCAAACGACTCATTGGTTTCAAGCCACTTTTCGAGGTTTACATTAACCTTCTGTCTTTCGTTGTAGAACGATGTAGAGGTTTCTGTGATTTCTACGGTCTGGTCAGCGTAGACAAGCTCCACATTATGAATTTCATCACTGAGTACCATTCCGTAGGGTGCGTGGATCTCCTTGATTTCGTACTTACCAAGATAGAGAGCCTTACTTTTTGCAAAGCCGTCATTACCTGTGGTAACGGTATCTACAAGGTCGCCCTTGTGATTGCGGACTGTGCCATCGGGAGTGATAATATCTTCTGCGGCACGGATTTCATAGGTAGCGCCTTTCAGTCCTGCGGTTTCATAAACAGGCTGATAAATGGTCGGAATTTCGTTACCTTCATCATCAGTACCGCCGCTGACATTTACGCCGTAGAACACTTCGCCCTCTTTGGCGATGGTAATCTTGCCTTTCTGAGCGTAGTTTGCCTTATTTACCTTAGTCAAAACAATGCTGCCCTCCTCTGTGGAGTTTTCTTCTGTGATGTCAAAGGTGATAGGTGTACTGTCAAGCACATACCCGTGCGGAGCCTGTACCTCTACGAGCTTATAGCCCTTATCGTACACGAGCATTTCGGGCGTAATCAGATAGCCCTCGCTGTTGGTGTAAAAGGTGTCGATTGTCAGGTTTGAGGGGTACGGCACGGACATTGTAATCAGAGTATTATCGGGTGCATAAATCTGGAATCCCGCTCCCTCGTAGGGGATTGTCTTTCCTGATTCAGCGTCCACCTTAACCACCTTGAGATAGGATTCAAAAATATCATTATTAATGATGAAGCTGTACGGTTTGGAGTTGTCGCAAACATACACATCGAAATCATCGACATAGTGACGACCTTCCCATCCGTAGGTCTGATGCACGGTGTAAGTGCCATAGGGCAGCTTTTTGGATTTTGCGTAGCCTTTTTCGTCGCAGACAAGGGTGTCACGGACGCTTTCGTGTGCGTTGTCAAAACTCCCTGCGCTTTTGAGAAAGAGCTGAAACGTGGCTCCTTCTTCGGGCGTTTCGATTTTGGTCTGCCCCTGATCCGTATGCTTAACGATTTCAATATCGCCCTTGATAACGTCCTCGTTTACGCTGAGAACGCATTTGTTGTGTTCAATGGTGTATTTCTTGGCTTCTGCGCCGACAGGATAGACGGTCTTATCGAGCTGATAACCCTCGGACGGCTCAATCTCTCTGATAGTCCAATTATCGCCGCAAACATACTCCTTTGTGGTGAATTTGCCGTCCTTGTCGGTGGTGTAGGTATCAATCAGCTTATCGCCGTCATAGATGCCGTACTTTGCTCCGGCAAGCGTAGAATCTCCCTGCGGCTTCTTTGTTTCTGAATCGACCTTTGTAACCTCAACGATAAACTTTTTGAGGGTGTTGGTGAATTCTCTCTTTGCAACCTTATCCCAAGTGATAGGTGTGGTCTGGGACTTCGGAACAACGTAACGAGTAGCGGTATCTACTTCTTCAAGAGTGTAGGGCTTATCGCCGCTTACAAGGATATTCTTGAAGTTGGCTACGCCGTTTTTATCGGTGGTAGCGTACTCGTCAACATTTGCGCCTGAGAGTGATGTGCCGTAAAGGTGGAATTTAACACCCTCGTTGAAATTATCCTCCGAGGTCTTTACAACCTCAAGGTCGCCACGCTTCAGAATATTGCTGAATTTCACGGTGGCGGTCTTGCCGCTTTCTACCTTAACGGTCTGCGCTTTCTGATCCTCATATCTTTCCTCGGTGACCTCAGTTACGGTATATGTGCCGACCTTGAGGTCATCAATCTGAAATTCGCCCTTTGCGTTGGTAGTAACGGTTTTGCTGTAATTGTCAGCGCCCGTAACCTTGAATTTTACGCCGTCAACCTTTCCGTCATCTGAGGTCTTGACGATTTTGAGTGAGCCTGACGAGGTCTTAACAGCGAAGTACGCCGTCTTGGTTTCTGTGTCGGACTGAACGCCTGTTACAACGTCCTGCTTTGAGGAGCTGCCGCAAGCCACAAGGGTTGTCGTGACATTGGGCATTTTCTTCGTTGCGCTGAATACAAGAGCGTCGGGGATTGCCTTCGTCGATGTCAGAGTAATGCTGTTACCCGAAACGGAAACAGACACATCACCTGTCTTTTTGAAGGTGTAGTCGGATAAAATTTTGTTGCTGTCAGTCAGCGTAAGGCTATACTTGCCGTCGCTGTATTTCAGCTCCTTGACGCTATTCTTTGCCTTTGCTTGAGTGTCATAGGAAAAGCTCGGAATCACGTTATAGCTGTTGAGCTTGGCGATAATCTTGTTGTAATTGGTCTTTACATTCGGATTGTGGTCGCCTGCGGTGATACCGTCAATAAACTTGGAATTGCTGAGCTTGAACGTAGAAGCGTCACGACAGCCTGTACAGAACTCCCATACAACAAGCTGGGTTGCAATCCACTTCTGTCCGTCAGTACCGACAAGGCTGGAGCTGCTGCCTGACTTTCCGAAAAGAAGGGCGAGATTGACCGCCTTCTTCTGAGCCTTGCTGAGTGCGTTCCACGCAGCCGAAGCATCGGTTGTCAGGGTGTTGCCTGAATAGAGCGAGTGTCCCGGCTCAATGCAATATGCGTCTTTGCCGTCTGCATAGATGCGGCAGAGTTCCTCGCCGACAGTTCCGACGGTATAGCCGCCGTGTTCGGTGTACTTTACGAATGAGATGATATTGCCGCCTGTGTCGTAGCAGTAATCAAAGGTCACAGTGACCTCTTTTCCGGCAGCACTGGCGGTGGGAATGATGAAAATTGAAGAAACGACAGCTACAACGGCTAAAAGGATCGCCGTAACACGCTTGGCGTTTCTCTTGTTGAAAACTTTTGTCATTGGTTTACCTCCATAAGTTTTGAATTGAAATTGTGTGTTTGAATCGGTTTGCCTGCACCTTTAAGAAAGATATTGTTTATGAGATAGAGTTATATTTAAGAGATAGTTAATATCTTTCTTTTCGGTTAGTACAGGTAGTCTTAGGGGTTAGAGTGTGAGAAAGGGGAAAGTCAAAAAAAAAGTTTTGCACTTCCTACCTGCTGTCACGCTCTGAACGGTGGCGCAAATACTTGGCGTAATGCTCCAGAGCCTTGCACACATAGTCCTCCGTGTCCTTCAACTGAACATTCTTCGGAATAAGGCTTCGTACTCTGTCACCACGCAGCACAATGCGCTCACGCTGGTTGGGCTTTTCTTCCGACATAATCGCTTCAACAGCTTCCGCCGTCAGTTTGCCGCTATCAAACATTTTCCTCATTCGGATTGTCTGGTCGTGCGACGGTGTGCAGTCGTTAATGTCAATCTGCTCGACAACATCACGCTGACTATCTTCGTCGAGATAGGACAGTTCAACGGCAGGACGCATTTTGATTCTGCCCTCGTCCACAAGCTCTAAAAGTTCGGGAACAAGGTTTGTTAAACGGATATATCGGTGAATTTGATTGCGGCTGTCGCCTGATTCCTGACTTATTACATCAAGACTTTGTTTTCCACTTAACTTAATCCCCAGTGGGGATGAAGTTAAATCTGTGCGCTCTCCTTGACGTTTAATGGCTTCATTTCTCATTTTGTAAGCAAAGGCTTTCTCGCTGGGAAGGATTGTTGTACGCTGAAAATTACTCTCAACCATATATACAACCGCTTCATCACGGGTTAAGTCCTTAATCTCACTCCTGAGAGTAGTAAGCCCTGCAAGCTCACAAGCTCGCTTTCTGCGGTGTCCGCTGACAAGCTCATATCGCCCGTCCTCTTTTTGACGAAGAACGGCAGGCGTTAAAACGCCGTTGGTCTTGATGCTCTCGACAAGCTGTACCATATCCTCGTCATCTCTGACCTTGAATGGATGATCTGGAAAAGGATCGATCTCATCAAGCGGTATCTCAAATATCCGCTTCAGCTTAGCATCGTCTCTTTCCTCCTGTGATGAAAACAAGTCATCGAGCGATGGAAGCTTCATCTCTACGTCTCTCGCGTTCGCCATGCTTCATCACCTCCCTCGTCAGCTGCTCATATGCTTTGGCTGGCTTTGAGTCCT
>JAFUUG010000315.1 GCA_017483905.1 Bacillota bacterium | reverse complement strand
CCCATTATTGCCACCCATTCGCCTTTTTCAACTTTCAGGCTGACATTGTCAAGAGCTTTCAGTTCACCGTATATTTTTGAAATATTTTTTAATTCCAAAAGACTCATTTCCTTATTCTCCTTTCAGTACCAAAGCAGGATCAACATCTGTTGCACTTCTGACAGGCAGCAAACACGCAAGCCCTGTTACCGCAACAGATATTATCACCGTAGCAGGCAGTATAAGCGGCTGAAAATTTATCGAACTGTTGAATACATTAACGCTGACCGCCTGTGCAAAAGCAAATCCGAATACAACGCCCAGCAGACCACCTACACCTCCCAGCATAAGTCCCTCTCCCATAAATTCGGCTATTATGCTTGAATCTGATGCACCAAGAGCCTTTCTCAGTCCTATTTCTTTTCTTCTCTCCGCAACCACAGCCATCATCGTTGTTGCCACGCATATCATGGTAAGCAGAAGCACTACAGCCGTTACCAGAAATACAAGTGCCTGTAATTTTGTAAGCACCGTTGTTTCCGATTGTGTCACACGTTTTACAAGTCTTGGCGAAACAGAACTGTCGACAGACTCGATCTTATCCGCATACGCTTTCAGTTCTTCTTGTGTAGCCGAGATACTGAGTTCAACTGCATCGAGCCGTCCGCTGCTTCCTGTAACTTCTGCCATATCGGGCAGAGATATAAATATGTATTCCTCTTCGCTGCCGCCCGTTTCCAGTATGCCTGCCACTGTAAAAGGAATACCCTCGTTATTTTCCTTTTTTATACTGCTGTCTTCGTTACTTGTTTTTCCGACATTTTCTTCATATATGACATTTATCGTTCCGCCCTCTTTTACGCTTAATGTATTTGCAAGTTCTTTTCCTACAAGGACTTCACCCGCTGCCGAGGGCCATCTTCCATTTATGAGCCAATAAGGGCTTGCTGCCTTTGCTCCCTCCATATCCGTTGCCGCAGCAATGACAGGCTGTTCATTTATCGTAACGGATTCGTATCTGTAGGGAGCTGCTCCCACAAGACTTTCTTTCTTTATCACATTTTTTGCAGTATCGACCGCTTTTTCGTCAAATCCGTTATCACCGGCAGGAAGAAGCAGCATATTCGCCCCGTAATTTCTGAATTGCGCCCCCATTTGACGAGGAACATCATAATATATCGTAACAAGTCCTGAAAGTATCGTAGCTCCGACAGCAATTGCAAGTAAAGCCACCAACATTCTTGAATGTTGTCTTATTATGGCAGCAGTTATCATTCTAAAAAACATTTTTTGCTTTTTCAATTCCACCGCCTCCTTTATCTTCCGTGAAGAACTTCCGCAGGTCTGAGTCTGAGGAGCATTCTTATTGCAGGTATACTTCCTCCCAGTGTTACCAGTATGACAAGTATCGCAACGATAGGTATGACTATTACTTTCATCTCTACCGCCGAGCCGAATACCGTATGTCCTATCACCTGTGCAAATCCGAATCCTGCAAAATATCCGACAAATCCGCCTATGACTGCCGTAATTATTATCTCAGTCAGTATAAGAGATGAGATCTCTCCGTCATGTGCGCCTATAGCCTTTATAAGACCTATCTCCCGGCTTCTTTCCATTACGGATGCCGTAACGAGATTCGATATGCCCAGAGCCGAGCCAAGCATACTTAGTATAGTTATAAGTATCATAAGCAGCTGAGTTTTTTGAAGTATTGCTCCCTCGGATTCTGCCACCTGTCTTACAGGCGATGCCACAGAATCCGTTATCACTTCCTGTATCTGATAGCATATCGAGCTTACATAAGCTGTACAGTACCATGTTTCATAATCATCTGCACCGAGCGATTTAGGGTCTTTTGCGGCTTTTCTTGCAAGATCGTTGTCAGGTGTCGTCAATGCACTTACCTCTATACTTGTGAGCAGACCGTCCGTATCGGATAATTTCTGAACTATATCCATGGGAGCGTATATGTTTTCATCTTCATCTCCGCCTGCATCAAATATTCCTGCTACCGTCAGCTCCTCTGCGGCATATCTCGTTTCAAGCTTTATTTTATCGCCTGCTTTTATGCCCTCGTTTTCGGCAAGGACTTTTCCGACCATTACAGCATTTTTATCTCCCGCTTGCTCATCGAGCCATTTTCCATCTGTTATCTCCCACCAGCTTCTCAGATTTGTCACACCTGTATTGAGAGTTTCTCCTGTAGGAAGTTCAAGATGATGGTCAAACCATGTACCGATCAGAAGTATCTCGTTTCCGTCATCAAGCTTTGCATGAGTATCTATGAAAGGTGCAAAATCAACAATATTAAATGCCCAGAAAATAGTCTTTATCTTACCAAGCTCATCTTCTTTAAGATATGCCCCTGATTCCTCGCTGCTGCCAAGACCGTATATATCATTGAGAACAGATGCCTGTTTCGGCACTACCGTTATATTGGCTCCGTAAGTTTTAAGCTCCTGATTCACCTTATCCCCGACATCAAGCATAACATTGAGCATAGCAGTTGCAAGGGAAGCCCCCAGCGCAATTGTAAATGCTATCATAAGCATTTTGACTTTCTGTCTGAAAAGCGCACGAAAGATCATTCTTAAAAACATTATTTATGCCCCTTTCTACTTGAATATTTTTTCATATCCGATAAGCACATCTATCGGAACTACTATATAACCGTTCTGTATCTTGTATTCTATCGGTATAGGGTTGCATCCGCCCTTGAATCCGATAGTATTTATATTCATCACAACGTCACATCTGTTGCATACCACCTGATCGTTCTTCTCATAATAACCTGTTTTGCCGCATATATCGCAGGCATCGAGTCCTATACCGTAAGAATTTGAATTAGGTTTTTTTATAACTATAAATCTTATATCAACATTGTTTTCCGTAATATATGCAAATCTGTGCAAATGACCGTCTGCCACCTGTTCAAGGGAAACGTACATACAATTATCCCTTATCTCGCATTGTTCCGCAGGAGTAACTTCCGGTTTTTTCTCGTTGTATGCCTTTACGGCGGTAAGATTCAATACCGACAAAAGACAGCATACAACTACCGTACTTGCCCATCTTCTGCGGCTTCTCCATTTTGCTTTTATCTTCCTGTGCTGTGCGGGATTGTCATAAGGCTCGTTTACCTTAAAACTTCTTGCCCATATAACTATCGGTATTATCATAAGGATCACCATTACAATATATATGAACACATAACTTTTATTTGAAACGAATTGCGTATATGACCTTGCAAAGTCCGAGCCTGTTATATTTGTTATCGTTACAGCCACAGGACCTTTTATAAAACCCGACCTTACACGGAGTTTCAACAGTGAGAGCAATCTGCCGAACTGCCTTATCCCATTTGCCGCAATAACGGCTTTAAGAAGTATGCTTCCTATTCTTTCTCCAAGAGAATCTGCCCCTCTCTTTGTTGCAAGGCTTGCCACAACTACTATTACGATACCTGTAATAAAGCCTATACTCTTAAATATAAAGTCGGTTGAGAAAATACTTTCATCTGCCTGCAAAAATCCCCATGGATAAAGCATCACCGTTGGCAGCACTTCCATCATTACGGAAAATAAAAGCACTCCCATGGATACGAACATAATATATTCTCCTGTTTTTTTGGTAATTTTTCTCAAAAAGGAAGCTGAAAAAATACAGAATACAATAAGCGAAATAAGAGAAAGTCCTATAAAATACGCATTCCATTCCTCTATATTTACGCTGTTTGTAGTCTGTCTGTAATATGCCATGACCGACGATGCGATCATCGTAATGACGGCAGCGGCATTAAGGAAGTATCTTCCATTTTTTTTCGTATTTCCTATAAATGAATACATAAGTGCAATAACAGCACACTGCACAAACATATCCTGCGTTATTTGTATGATGTATTTGAGCAATCTTCCACACCTCCCGATCGTTATAAATTAAGAATTGCGCCGCCAAAAACCGACCTTAAAAGCCGAAAGCGACGCATTCTTTATAGTCTGTACCTGAAGAAAATGTTTATATTCAGCATTCCTCTGAAGATATATATATATTTTAAAGGATAGATAAGGGAAATTTTTGATCTTCAGAGGAAATACTTTCAAATAAATACAGTAAATGATGTTTTTTAATGTTATTTACTCTTATTATTTAGCTAAAGGAACATAATCCCAGTCATATTCAAGCACTACAGGATCTTTCCATAATCCCGTACCGTCTTTACCTGCCTCAACACCTGTTTCCGAATCGGAGTGGAGAAGATATCCGTTTTCGGCAGGGCTGTGGATAGTAAGCTTGAGAGTATATGTGCCTTCGCCGGGCATCTTGATGTTATCGCCGTAGTGAGGACCGTCATCAGCATTCATAGGCATGAAAGAACCGCTTGCAACGCTTGCTCCGTCTTTGTCGATCACATCATAATCTACAGTAAGGTAAGGTACCCATGCACCAAGACCGAAACCATAGTAGTCATCAATAGTTGAAATATCTGCTTCAAGATGTATATCAGCTTCCGATGCAGGCATCTGATCAGCAGGGATCATATCTACAGCCTGGAAATAAACAGCAGCTACATTGATATGAGCCTCTTTGCTCTCTTGTTCATCACCGATAGGCACTTCCGTAAATCCTGCATCACCCGGTGCTGCCGCTGTGTCTGCTGCCTTTGCATCGGCTTTCGCTGCTTCTGTAGGAGCTTCTTCCGCAGGAGCCTGAGCTACCGTACTCTGAGTAGAGCTTTCTGTCTTTGCATTGCTGCATGCTGTCAATGCAGTTGTTGCCATAACCGTTGCTGCAACTATTGCAGATACTTTCTTGAATTTCATAATTAAGTTCCTCCTTAAATTCATATCTAAAGAATCACCGTCTTATATAACAGTACTTCTTTAAATAATTTTTTTATTTATTTTTACCGGCTGACTACAGTCGGTCGTAAACGTTTTTATTTAGCAGATAAATTTGCAATTTCTTTGAATTCTTCTTCGCCCATGCAAAGATAATGTATGCCCTCGGCAATACCGAGTACAGCAGGTATAAATGTCCAGCAGAACATCGCATACAGCATACCTTTTCCGTATTTGCCGATGTAAAATTTGTGTATTCCGAGTCCTCCGAAAAGTATAGCAAGTATGCCGACTTCCGTTTTATTGTTTCTCTTCCATTTAGTCATTATAAATATGATAAATGTAAGCGTTGTAAGTAAAAGCTGCGGAATTATTGTTTCAAGGCAAGGATATACACCAAGCACATCAAGAATATCATTTGTAGGTATTATTGCCGCAAGCCAGTCGGGAGAAGTCATCATTATAACATCACCCTCCATAAGCTCTCTTATGCCCGATCCCAGGAATGATATACTCATTACGAACATAAGTATACTTGTTGCGAGGAAAAACGGCTTGATAGGAAGTTTCACGCTTAAATATCTTATTGCAAGATATACAACTACAAGTATTGCACAGCCTGCAAAGAAGCCTGCAAAGACCATCTGAGTGTTTCCTTGCGCAAGGAACGGCTGATAGAAAAGTATAACCTCCGCACCTTCACGAAATACCGCAAGAAAAGCTGTAAATCCCAAGGTAAATAAACTGCCTTTTTCGACCGAAGAAGATACCTGACCCTCTATATATTTAGACCATACCTCTGCTTCTGCCTTTGATACCATCCAGTTGCTCACATAGAATAATACAAGAACAGCTATAAGAGCCGTAACACCCTCTATTATTTCCTGATTTGCGGTATTTGCAAGTTTAAGCTGATCAAGAAGTATCGCCGCACCAAAACTTGCCAATATAGCAAGTACAGAACCTAAGTAAACAAACTTTAACTTGTCTTTGTTTCCGGATTTTACCAGATAGGCGATTATCGCACCGACAACAAGAATTGCTTCAAAACCTTCTCTGAGAATTATACCGAAACAGCCTAAAAATGTAAGAGTTGCATTTGCGCCAGAACCAAGTCCGCCTGCTGTGGATGTCGCCGTCTGTGTATCGGCATTTTCCTGTGCCTCTCCGCTTTCCTGCGAAGAAGAACTACTGCTGTATCCGAATTTTTCATCAAGTACAGCAGCATCTTCTTTGAGCATATCTCTGAGTCCGTCAACATATCCGTTTACGGTTTCTACAGGCTCACCTTTCTTTATACTTGATTTGCATTTCGTAAACTGAAGTTCGACCTCCGTTTTACGGGAACTTTTTATGTAAGATTTGGCACTTTTTTCAAAGCCCTCCACTTCATAAAAGTTATAGTAAGTACGATTCATCTGATCGTAAGCCGTAGTCGCATCACCCTCGGCGTATGATTTCTTCACGCCCTCAAGTACTTCTTCCATTTTATTTGCCAACTCAGTCCAGTTAGCATAAGTACCCTCGCTTTCTCCCCATGCTGCCATGATATTTACACTCATAGGCATTGCAAAGAGCAGAAAAGCCATCAGTAATGCGGCATATCGTGTGATATTATTTGTAGTTTTCATAATATGCCTCCGAAATTTAATTGCTTTTATTTGCAAACAAAAGCGTTTACCATAACTAACTAAATTTTTTCAATAGATATGTTAGCACATTCTAACCTTTTAGTAAAGTGCCAGTTTTATATTTTTTTATAGCTCCAGTTATTGATAGTTATTCTTGTATTTTACATCATTTTTGTCTTTTATATAAGTAAGCGTGATCTCAATTTGTGCAAAAGTTTTGTTTTTTCTTATTTTTATCATAAGTTACAACTAACTATAGGGCATAATTTGTCCATAGCCTCTATAGCTTTCTCCTTTGTCAATGCTCTTATATAAAGTATGATGCTGTTTTCGTCATATTCGATCATAATGCCGTTTTCTGCCGCTTTTGCCGCTGTTATATCTGCTTTCCCGCTCTTTATCCTTATTATGCCCTCTGCGATATCATAACTCATCTCATCTGTAATTTTTTCTTTTATTATTCTTATGATATTATCTGTTTTATCTTTTTCTTCCCTGATGAATCTGTAAAAATATCTCTGCATATTTTTATCTTTCATAAAATAAATCAGAGCCTTTTTTACTATCCCATCGGCATCAGCGTATCTGTCGGATATCTTATCAAAGCCTTTTTTGATATTATCGGGCAGTATCATGTATGAGATACGAGCCGCAGGCATCAGTATATCCGAAAATGAGCCTATATATATAACATTTTCATTATATGCCCTTATTGCAGGTAAATGGATATGATCCTCATAAAAAAGATACCCTGTGTCATTTTCAATAATGATATTTTTGCTCTTTGCCGCCTTTTCCCTATCTTTTGCAGATATACACTCTTTATTTCCGAAAGGCTTTATATATTCATATATACCGGATATATCTTTTTCTTCGACGATATCTATGCCACATAAACGTGCGATCGATTTTTCTGTATTATCATCATCTGAAAAATATACCGCACTGTCATTTTTTATTATGCTAAACAGCACTCCAAGACAGCTTTGTATACCGTTAAATATCACAATATTATCTGTATCACAGTTTATTTTTCTGTGTTTATACAGAAATCCGCATATAAGAGTTTTAAGTTCTCTGTCTGTTTTTTTCTGCATATCGTATGAATATACGCAACATTCATCAAGTGCTTTTGAAATACACTGTTTCCATTTTAAAAGCATTTGCCTGCTTATCCTCATTCCGCCCTCTCGCATATCATACGCTGTTTTTTCCTCACAATGAACGGGAAGTGATTTCTCCGGCTGAGAAGAATACTGTGCATAATAGCCTTTTCTCGGACGGTTTACCGCAAACCCCTCGCTTATCAGCTTTTCATAAGCAAGTTCTGTTGTATTGCGGCTTACATTCATATTTTCCGCAAGCATTCTGCTTGATTCGAGTTTTTCATTATTTTTTATCTTACCGCTTATTATATCGTTTTTTATCTGCTCATATAATTGTATATACAGCGGTATTTTATTTTTTCTGTCTATAATGAACATATTTTATCTTCTCTTTCTTTTCCATATAGCCGCCGCATTTGAGTTTACCATAAGAAATTCCGAATCTATGCCCGCAGGACAAATATCCCTGCAAGCAAGAGATTTTCCGCAGCCCTCATAAAAATACATTGAATAAGATGCAAATATCCTCTTTTTTTCATCTTCCGATGCCTCTGCAATAAGCCTTGTAAGAGGAACTGCCGCCGCAAAACCCTTAAATCTCATATCCGCCGCAAAATTCGGACATATCTCAAGACAACAGCCGCATTGCAGACATCTTGAAGCTTCGTGTACCGTTTCCGTTCTTCTCTCGTTTGGCTGTGCGTTTTTCTCAAACCATACTTTCGCCGTTTTCAGTGCCTCAAACATTACACTTCTGTCCACCGTAAGATCTGCAATTACCGGAAACTTCTTCAGCGGTTCAAGCTTTATTATATTTCCAAGCTCCGATAATCTTTTATCGCAGGCAAGTGACGGGAGCGAATTGATCCTCATTGCACAGGCACCGCATTTTTTTTGCATACAGCTGCATTCCCATCGTATTTTGTCAGCTTTTTGCCCTTCTGTATCTTTTATAATATCCTGTTTATTTATATCGGATAACGCTTTTGCAACAGTCGTGCTTTTATCCTCATATTCATATTCAAAGGACTGTACGTACGATTTTTCCAAAGGGTTCTTTTGTCTTAAAACATCAATTCTGACTTTCATATATTATACCCCTTTCAGCCGCTCTTTTTCGGTATATCACAGAATCGTATCTCTATTTCTTTCTTTCCGTCTTTTTCCTTTATTTTTATTACGGTGGTTTTCATAAATTCT
>JAFUUG010000314.1 GCA_017483905.1 Bacillota bacterium | reverse complement strand
TTAGCCAGTTCATCATCAGAAAGAACCTCAAGTTCTTTTTTTACAACCTTGGGAGCTGCAATAAATTCGGCATGATTTCTCATACCGTAAACCCTTTCACTATACCTGAATACAGTCTTGATAACGCAAACAATATTTTTTACCGTCACTGCAGCAAGCCCGCCTTTACCATCAAGTCGTCCATTCAGGAGCTTGCCCCTGACAAGATCATTTAGAGTATCAGCAGTCACTTTATACATAGGAATATCACCGATCACCGGTAAAATATGATTATTGACAACGGCACTGTATGTATTAAAACTTGATTCTTTAGTATTTATCGAAATAACGTCAAGCCATTTATTAAAAATTTCTTTTGCCGTCAGATAAATTTTTACACTGCCCTTACCCATATCACAGTTATTCTTTGCCTCATTGAGTTTCTGACGGCATTCATTATACGAAGCAGCATACACAGACTTATATTTGGTTTTTCCGGCATCGGTATACCCACATTTATACCGACCTTCCCACCGTCCGTCTTTTCTCTTATAAATATTTTCACCCTTTCGTGCCATTAAAACCAATCCTCTCAATGTATGTTGATATATCTGCTCAAAATTTTTTAGAATTTAGTATTGACAAATCAAGTTAAAAATGCTAATATCTATTTAAGCTAATCCATTTCGTAAAATTTTATGTTTCACGAAAATTGTCGAATGATTTTCAAGTACCCTTTTATCGCAGATTTCACTTTCATATTCCTAATGAATCATCACAGATATTCCATTATTTAAAGCAGTATAAATTATTATATAACAATATATTTTATGGTCAAATATTGCAGTTGGTCTATATATTACTTTGGCTTTTATATGCCATAAATAATTGACCACAAAAATATTTACTTAACCGCTTTACATTCCCCTATCTGTAGTTTATAATCATAAATATCACAGGAATATGTTCGCATAATATCACACTTTGCGAACTTCGTTTTTAACAGACGATTTTCAGCACAAAATACGATCAGGTGACAAAAATTTTGACGGATATAAAATTCAAGCCGCAAACAGCTCGTTTATATGTTTGCGTTTTGTTTCAATGGACGAATGAACATATAAGGAAAGTGTTATTTTTACATTAGAGTGACCGAGTATCTCGCTCAAACTCTTTATGTCAAAATTTGAAGCAGCCCATTTTGTGGCAAATGTATGTCTTATAATATGAAACTTAACTTTCCTTATGCCGCATTTATTAAGTACAGATGCAAATTTTTTCTGGACACTTCTTACATCAAGAGCTTTTTTGCCGTTTTTTGAAAAAAGGTAATCACTGCTTTTCTTTCCGAAAGTCAAATCCTTGAGAACTTCTATCAATCGTTCGGGAATGGGGATTTTTCTTACGGAGTTTTTTGTTTTCGGCGATGTTATGACTACTTCTGTTCTGCCTTCAGTGGCTGCAGCATCTTTCTTTACTCTCTGAACAGTCTTGTTTATTATTAAAATGCCCTCCTGAAGATCGACATCGCCACATTGCAAAGCACAAAGTTCACCTATTCTGATGCCTGTAGAAAGACATAATTCAAATATATATTTAAAATAGTCGGGATGCTCATTACAATATTTTCTTATTTTATTTATTTCATTCTGTGTGAGCACCTCCGGCTCTTTTTTGTCTGCTTTGGGAACTGTTACAAAAGTTGTAGGATTTTTCATACCATAAATTTTTTCAGCATATTTGAAAATAGATTTTAAAACCCCTACGATATTTTGTACGGTTTTACAGGATAAGCCGCCTTTACCGTCTTTTCTGCCTTTTTTAACTTTATCACTTACAAAACCATTTAAATATTCGGCAGTCACGCAGTCCGCACGCATTCCTCCCATGTAGGCAACAATATGGTTGTTTACTATAAGGCAATAAGTGTCATATGTTGATTTCTTTACATTTATCGAAATATTTTTTAGCCATGCGGAAGAAATATCTTTTATTGTCATTTCAACCTTTACATATGCTCTGTTTTCATTATGTTCCGCCTTGATCCGTGACAATTTTTCCTTACATTCCTTATATGTTTTTGAATATACGGATCTATACTTTGTTTTGCCGTTATCGTTAAACCCGCATTTATATCT
>JAFUUG010000027.1 GCA_017483905.1 Bacillota bacterium | reverse complement strand
TCTTTTTCGGCGTTCACATTCTCACAGCCGCTTATCTCATATCCCTTTGCATAACTCTGAGGATATCCGCCCGAAGCAAGTATAACACAAGCCGCAGCATTATCCTCCCATTCAACATTCACTTTATCAAGTGTTCCGTCAACGCAAGCCTCAAATATATCAACAAGGTCTGTTTTAAGTCTTGGCAGCACGACCTGTGTTTCGGGATCGCCGAATCTACAGTTATACTCTATCGTCTTAGGGCCGTTTTCGGTCAGCATAAGACCAAAGAAGATTATACCCTTGAAACTTCTGCCCTCTTTGTTAAGCCCCTCAACCGTAGGCACAAATATCTTTTCCATACATTCCTTTGCAATATCATCGGTATAATATCTGCTTGGCGAAAAAGTACCCATTCCGCCCGTGTTAAGTCCTTTGTTTCCGTCTAACGCTCTCTTATGATCCTGTGCCGATACCATAGGCACGATAGTTTTTCCGTCACAGAAAGAAAGCACCGAAACTTCAGGACCTGTTAGAAATTCCTCTATAACGACTTTATTTCCCGATTCACCGAATTTCTTATCCACCATTATCTCTTTAAGTGCAGCTTCCGCCTCACTCAGATCATTGCATATAAGCACACCTTTTCCAAGCGCAAGACCATCCGCCTTTACAACCGTAGGAAAAGAATTATTTTTAATATATGTAAGTGCATCATTATAGTTATCGAATGTTTCGTATTTAGCCGTAGGTATGTTGTATTTTTTCATAAACTCCTTAGAAAAAGCCTTGCTGCCCTCTATTATAGCAGCATTTGCCCTCGGGCCGAAAACTCGCAGCCCCTTTTCTTCAAATTTATCAACGATCCCACCCACCAGAGGATCGTCCATACCAACTATCGTAAGGTCTATCTTTTCATTTTGTGCAAATTCGGCAAGCTTGTCAAATTCCATAGCACCAATGTTCACGCACTCCGCAAGTTCTGATATTCCCCCATTTCCGGGTGCACAATATATTTTCTCAGCCTTTTCCGATTGGCTTAATTTCCATATTATAGCGTGTTCTCTTCCGCCGCTGCCAACAACAAGTATTTTCATCTGTCAATTCTCCTTACGATATTATTTTCTATTTTCAGTTTATTCTCGGCAAATAACCTCACAGCTTCGGGATATATGACCCATTCAGCCTCTTCCATAACTCTTTTCTGCAATACTTCCGCCGTATCGTCGTCTTTTACTTCCACAGCCTTTTGAATTATTATAGGACCCGCATCAGCCTCTTTTGTCACAAAATGTACCGTTGCACCCGTAACTTTTACTCCTTTTTTGAGTGCCTCTTCATGAACTTTAAGTCCGTAATAGCCCTCTCCGCAGAATGACGGTATAAGTGCGGGATGTATATTCATTATCCTGTTTTCAAAAGCATTTACAAATCTTTCGCTTAGTATCGACATAAATCCGGCCATAAGAATAAGCTCCGCACCTTTGCTTTTAAAATGTTCGATCAGCTTATCTTCATAATTTTCCTGACTTCCGGCTTCTTTCTTGCTTATAAATACAGCGTCTATCCCGTGTTTTTCAGCTCTTTCAAGCGCATAAGCCTTTGATTTATTGCTTACTACCGTAACTATCTCCGCATTTATCGAGCCATTTTCAATATTATCTATTATCGCCTGTAAATTCGTACCGCCGCCCGATACCAAAGCTCCTATTTTAAGCATATCTCTATACCCTCTCCCTCTGTCACATCACCTATGACATAAGCTTTTTCTCCGCTTTCTTCAAGGGATCTCAGAGCCTTATCGACATCATTCCTATCGACCGCTATCACCATTCCTATACCCATGTTGAAAGTATTGTACATACTCATTCTTTCGACATTACCTTTTTTCTCTATCAGTTCAAATATAGGAAGAACAGGCCATGTACCCTCATTAATGTTTATTTTGCAGCCCTTTGGCATCATTCTCGGAATATTCTCGATAAACCCGCCGCCTGTAATGTGGCTTATACCTTTTACTTCCACATCTTTTATAAGTTTAAGCACCGCTTTTACATATATCTTCGTAGGAATAAGAAGAGCCTCGCCTATCGTCATTCCAAGTTCATCATATACCTGCGATATGTTGTCCTTATTTGGTTCAAAAATTTTTCTTACAAGGGAATAACCGTTTGAATGTATACCGCTTGATGCAATACCTATAAGCACATCACCGCTTTTTATATTCTTTCCGTCAATAGATTTAGCCTTATCGAGAATACCTACCGTAAATCCGGCAAGATCGTATTCGTCCACAGGATAGAATCCCGGCATTTCCGCAGTTTCACCGCCTATAAGCGAGCAGCCTGCTTGTCTGCATCCCTCCGATACACCCTTGACGATCTGAGCTATTTTTTCCGGTTCGTTCTTTCCGCAGGCAATGTAATCAAGGAAAAACAATGGTTCCGCACCGCTGCATATCACATCATTTACGCACATAGCAACGGCATCAATACCGATACTGTCATGCTTATCGAGTATGAAAGCAAGTTTCAGCTTTGTTCCAACTCCGTCTGTACCCGATACAAGCACAGGTTCTTCCATATTTTTGGCACTTGCGATAGAAAAAAGACCGCCGAACCCTCCAAGATCCGTCAATACCTCTTTTCTGAACGTACTTTTAACGTGCTCTTTCATAAGTTCTACCGATTTGTAGCCTGCTTCAACGTCAACACCTGCCGATTTGTAATCCATTGTCATTATCCTCCGTATATTGATCATATAGTTTAAAGCGAAATTTCACTGTTAAATTTGCACATAAATACATATATATTTAATCACACAGCAGAAAAAAAGTCAATAAGTAATGACCTATTTATTTTATGTTCATCTGTATAAATATTTTTTATTTGCCTGAAAGACTACACCTGTAGTCACTCTCGGCAATTTTAACAAAAATATCACTCATATTTCTTATATCTTCCACCTTGCATTCAAGTATTTCTTTTCTTTCCATTTTCATGTACTCATCATCTATTCCGGAGAATTTTCTGTATAATGCTATATCTCCCACACGGTTATTTTTAATGGGTCTGTCCATATTGTTTATCGTACCTATTATGAATTTTGAAAATTCTCTTTCATTCGGTCTGAAATTTTCAAGATACTTCGCCGTTGCCTTAAAATATCCGTAGGTTTTTTCATAATTCGGATCTCTGTATGAACTCATCTGTATTATGCCGTTTCTTTCCACAGATATTTTTCCGCCGTAAGCACCGCCCTTAACTCTTACCGTATTCCACAGATGATCGGATTCGATTATTTTTTCAAGTACACGCATTCTGCCGTCATATTTATATCCGTAATCTTTTATATCCGCAGATAACGCATTGAAATTCACATCTGCATCTATCTTTATCTTTTCCCTTAAATTTCCGAGTACATAATAGAAATATCTGTCTTTACCGCATTTACCTCCCTCATATATTTTTGTGAATCTTTCCGCCGTCTTTATGCAGTCTTTCATTTTACCGCTTATGTTGATCTTCACATTTTCTCCGACAAATAAAAGTTTCTTTATTTCCTCAAATATCCTGCATACCTTATCCGTATCTTCTATACATTCTTTTATAGCCTTTATGCTTTCTCTTCCGCATATCATCTCCTTGTATGCCCCTGCTTTGTCAAAATAGGCACGGCTTCTCATAAGTGCGAATATATTTCCGCTTGCTATCATGCCGTCCTCTTTTTTTGAAAGCAGCTCCTTCGCAAGATTCCTTATTCTCTCCCTATCATCAAATATACTTGAATAAAGCACTTCTTCCGCAAGCATTACAGCATCTTCGATATTTTCATTCAGAGCCTTTACACTTGTTATCATAAACGGAAAAATATTTTTCTCATCATCGTATATATTAAAATATATCTCCAAATCGCCTGTTTTAGCCGCTATTTCGTTTGAAAGATCAATATATCCGTAATTTTTGCTGTCGATCTTTGCAAGCACATATCTGTATATATCAAGATACCTCTTCATTTCAAAAGGCAGTACAGAAGTATCTGCAAGAATATTTATGTAAACTATATCCGATTCCTTTATTTCATTGTATATTATCTCAACACCGTTTTTTATCTCGGTTATATTTTTTACGCTGAATATCTTATTTTCATCTATATCTTCTCTTATATTGATTATCGGTATGCTTTCAAGTTCTCTCTTTCCGTCTTTCTTTTCCTCGTACTCTTTTAATTTGCCGTCATTTCTTTCATATTCTGAAAAGTCAGCTTCTTCCTTTTCCTTATTGCTTGCTTTCAATATTCCATAGCAACATTGTTGATTTTTCAGTATATATTTTTCGGCAGCCTTTTCGTAATCGGTAATTTTTATTTTTTCTATCGTCTTTTTAATATCCAGCACATCAAAATTCATTATGCCGTATCTCATATTCTGCATAAGCATTATATTATAATA
>JAFUUG010000313.1 GCA_017483905.1 Bacillota bacterium | reverse complement strand
TTTTCAAATATAAGACTAATGCTTACATAAGGAAAAATGATATTGATGTATTAGAGTATATAGATTTGCAGAAAGGACAACATGGGTCTAAAACATTTACGGTAAATTATGCGTTAATACCGCTTTATGTTCCACATGATTTTTTATCTTTTGCATTAGGTGACAGATTGGGAATGATCATTTGCAAAAAAGATGTATGGTGGGATCATGCGGAAGATAATATTGCGGAAATGAGTTTTCGCAATATTACGGAGGCAATAGAGAAATTTTTGCTGCCTTGGTTTGAACATATTGCAAATGATGATGAGATAAGAATTGCATTATTGAAAGAAAAGAGAGATAGGGAAAAGTACGGAGGGCAGTTGTCGGATATTCAACAGGCTTGGTTAGATGCTATTGATGAGCGTAAAGGTTGTGATGAAATTATCAAGGCGAATATAGAGATATTTAAACTGCCGGCTAAGATGTTTGATTAGGTCAAAATTTTGATTTATGGCAGGAGTGTTATTAAGGGAATGAACTTCGAGGGGATAAGATAATGAAAAATCCTGTTATTGAAAAAAGATTGATAGAATTTATAAATAAGTATAGTGATGCACCTGATTTATATTGGGTACCGCTGGTAAATTTGCGGATAAATATTCTGGTCGTATCATTTGATTTAGATAAGATATACAAGAACAGTGATATAGTGTTACTTGAAAATGTGTTTAAGATATGCCATATTTCAGATGTGAATGTATTTCAAATGGATCATTGTGAGTATTTTCAAGATGAAAATATTGTTGAATTATTGTATGAGAAAGATGACGATGGCTATAATTTCCCTTGGAATGTGGAAACATTTTATTTCGATTCATCGGAAAAGTGGCTTGTATATGTTTCTCATGAAGGAACGATCTCGTTTACAGGCAGGAAAATAACAGAAGCTGCTGCACAATGTATTGATAAAGTATATATATGTTAATTTTGATTTATGTTAGGAATACTTTTATGAAAGAGTAATAAAAATAAAATGTCTGACGGAAAGGAGATGCGGGACAATGATAAAAGAATTGGGGTATAATGAACTTCGAAGTGAGATAAAGATAGACGATAAGAAATTTGAAGAGATAATGAAAGAAACTACGCCGTATGACAGCATAATAGGACAGGACAGGGCGGAAGAAGCTTTGAAATTCGGTCTGAACATAAAATCAAAGGGGTACAATATATTTATATCGGGTGTACCCGGAACGGGAAAGACCACATTTGCGAAAAGATTTGCAAAGGCGGCTGCGGAAAATGAGCCTGTACCCGATGATATTTGTTATGTATATAATTTTAAGAATCCTAAATCTCCTAAGCTGTTGAAGTTGAAAGCCGGGCTTGGAAAGGAATTCAAGGCAGATATGGAAGATCTCATAGATATATTGAGTATTGAGATACCGAAAATATATAATTCGGAAGATTATGAAAATGAAAAAAATCTGATACTTAAAATATATCAGGACAGCAGAAATGAAATAATAGATGTGATAACGGAAGAAGCGAAAGAGCAAGATTTCGGAACGAAAATGACAAATTCGGGAATGTACTTCATGCCGATAATCAATGGAAAAATGATATCGGAGGAAGAATTTGACGAATTGAGCGAAGAAGAAAAAAATAAAATTTCCGAAAAATCTGAAATAATACAGGAAAAAGCCTCGGATTCCATGAAAATGATAAAAGAATTTGAAAAAATGGCAAAAAGCGGTATCGCCGAGGCTGAATATACGATGGGGCTTTTTACAGTGGGGCGATACATTGCGGAGATACAGGAAAAGTATTCCGATAATGAAGATGTGACAAAATATGTTATGGAAGTGAAAGAAGATATTATAGAAAATATGTCGGAATTCGTGAGCGAAGAAGATGACGATGAAAATATGCAGAATGTTGTACCGTGGATGGTGAAAAGAAATCCAGAGGAGATATATGACAGATATAAGGTAAATCTTATGGTGGATAACTCCGGACTGACGGGAGCACCTGTTATAATAGACTACAATCCGACTTATGCCAATCTGATAGGGGAAGTCGAATATGATAATGAATACGGTAATTTCGTGACGGATTTCATGAAGATAAAGAGCGGTCTTTTGCATAAGGCAAACGGCGGTTATCTTATATTGCAGGCATCGGATCTGCTGGGAAGTCCCTTTGCATGGGATACGCTGAAAAGGACACTCAATACGGAGGAAATAGTGATAGAGCCTGTGAAGGAATATCAACTGGGCGGTATATCAATGACAAGTCTTAAACCCGAACCGCTTAAAATAAATGTAAAGGTGATAATACTCGGTACGGAATATTATTATGATGTGCTTGATGAATATGATGACGGATTCCGTAAATTATTCAAGATACACGCATTATTTGATCATGAGATGAAGAAAACGGACGATAATATTTACAGCGTGGTAAGATTTGTGAAAAATTATATGCTTAAAAACAAGTCAAGGAAATTTGATAGATCGGCAGTAACGGAACTTATAAGATTTTCAACAAGAACCGCAGAGAGAAAAGATAAGCTGACCACGGAATTCAGTCTTTTGAATCAGATACTTATTGAGGCGGATACATGGGCAAAGATGGATAATGCCGATGTGATAAGTGATAAGTATATAAGAAAGGCTATAGATAAAAAATACAATTTCCTTAATTTATATGAGGAAAAACTCAATTCCATGATACTCGAAGATGATATAATGATACAGACCGACGGAAGCGTAATAGGGCAAATAAACGGGCTTGCGGTAATGGAATACAGTGGCGTTACTTTCGGAAAACCGTCAAGGATAACGGCAACTTCATATCTCGGAAAATCGGGTATAGTCAATATTGAAAAAGAAGCCGAAATGAGCGGAAATATTCATGATAAAGGCGTGCAGGTGATAACAGGTTATCTCGGGGAGAAATTTGCACAGGATTTTCCGCTGTCGCTTTCATGTCGGATATGTTTTGAACAGAATTACAGCGGAATAGATGGGGACAGTGCATCAAGCACCGAATTATATGCAATATTGTCAAGCATAGCGGGTATTCCGATAAGACAGGATATAGCCGTTACGGGAAGCGTGAATCAGAAAGGTGAGATACAGCCTATAGGTGGTGTTACCTACAAGATAGAGGGCTTCTTTGATATATGCAAAAAGAGAGGATTGACGGGAAAACAAGGTGTTATGATACCTAAGCAGAATGTCAAAGACCTGACACTCAAAGACGAAGTTGCAGATGCTGTCAAAGAGGGTATGTTCCATATATATTCTGTCGAAAGCATTGATGAGGGGATAGAGGTACTGACCGGTGTTAAGGCAGGAAAGCTGAATAAAAACGGAAAATATACAAAAGACAGCGTGAACGATAAGATAATGAAGAAACTCGAAGAATATCACAAAAAAGCGGAAGAAAGCGAATAAACGGAATTTTCGGAAGAAAGGATAAATGAAATGGAATGGACTGAAATAAAAATATATACCACTGCTGAGGGGATAGAGCCTGTGAGTGCGATGCTTACGGACTGCGGGATAACAGGCGTTCAGATAGAGGATGACGATGAACTTAAAGAATTCGTTACAACAAGCTCGACTTACTGGGACTATGTAGATGAAGAACTTCTGAACAAAGAACACGAGGATACGAGAATAAAGGCTTATGTGAGCTGCAATCCTTACGGAAATGAAATGCTGATGAATATAAAGGAAGGGCTTGAAAGACTGAAAAACGATGATATAGGGCTTGACCTCGGACGGCTTGAAATGGTACTTACGGATAATCTTGATGATAAGGTGTGGCTTGAAAAATGGAAAGATTATTATAAGCCCTTCAAGGTCGGAGAAAAGATATTTATAAAGCCTGTATGGGAGGAAAATTATGACAGCGAGGGGAGAACAGTTTTTAATATAAATCCCGGTCATGTCTTCGGTACGGGACTTCATCAGACGACACAGCTTTGTATGGTGCAGCTTGAAAAATATGTGAACAGCGCAACGGAGATAGTCGATCTTGGCTGCGGAAGCGGTATATTATCCATAATATCACTTTTGCTTGGGGCAAAGAGTGCCGTTGCGGTGGATATAGATGAGAATGCGAAAAAGACGGCTTATGAAAATGCTGCATTAAACGGGATAGGCAAAGAAAATTATACTGTGCTGTCGGGAAATGTGATAGATAATGAAAAACTAAGAGATGAAATAGGATACGGGAAATATGATGTAGCGGTGGCAAATATAATAGCAGATGTTATATGCGCTATTGCACCGACTGTCAAAAAGGAACTTAAAAAAGACGGCATATTTATTGCGAGCGGAATAATAAAGGACAGAATAGAAGATGTGTATGCGGCTCTGAAAGAAAACGGATTTACCGTTGTAGATACATCGGTAAAAGATGAATGGGTGAGCATTACATCAAAAGCGGGAGTGAACTGAAGTGCCTAAGTTTTTTTTTAAAAAAGAACAGATAGACGGCGATATGATATATATAAATGGTGAGGACGCAAATCACATTGCAAATGTACTGAGGGCAAAGGAAAATGACGAGATAATAATATGTGACGGTGAGGGAACAGACCATTTATGCACGATAGTAAGCATTGACAAGAAAAGCGTGATGGCAAGGATAAAGGAAAAGAAAAAAAATGAAAATGAACCGGAAACAAAGATAACACTGTATCAGGGTATTGCAAAAGGCGAAAGAATGGATACAGCGATACAGAAAAGCGTTGAGATAGGGGTAAGCAGGATAGTTCCCGTAATAACGGAACATACGGTGGTGAAAATAAGCGGCAAGGAAGAAAAGAAAACGGAAAGATGGAATAAAATATCGGAATCTGCCGCAAAACAATGCGGACGGGGGATAATACCGAAAGTCGAGAATGCGGTTTTATTCAAAGATGCGGTGAAAGAGGCGGCGCAAAGCGGATTTAGTATAATACCTTATGAAAATGAAGATACAGTTAGTATGCGTGATGTCATAAAGGATATAGAGAGCAGAAATATAAATATATTTATAGGTCCCGAAGGCGGATTTTCGGAAAGCGAGATAAGGTATGCAAAGGAAAATTCACTTAAAACGGTAACGCTCGGAAAAAGGATACTGAGAACGGAAACGGCGGGACTTGTGGCAAGCGTTATACTTCTTTATGAATTGGAGGATAAGTGATGATCTATTTTGATAATGCCTCTACTACAAATATTTCGGAAAAAGTGTATTCTGTCGTATGCGATGAAATGAAAAATTGTTTTGCAAATCCGTCTTCGCTGCATAAGCTCGGATTTGAGTCCGAAAGAAAGATAACGGAGGCACGGGAGAAGATAGCGTCGGCACTGAAAGTAAATGCTTCGGAAGTTTATTTTACATCGGGAGGAACGGAGGCAAACAATACCGCTATACTCGGTGCGGCTGAAAGTCGGAAGAGGTACGGAAAAAGAGTTATTACAATGCAGACGCAACACCCCTCTGTGGAAGAATCTTTTAAGATACTTGAGGAGAGAGGATTTGAGGTAATAACTCTTGATGTGGATAAAAAAGGATATGTGGATATAGGGCAGCTTGAAGATGCTTTGAATGATGATACTATCCTTGTGAGTATTATGTCTGTAAATAATGAGATAGGCACTATGCAGAAAATAGAGGAGATAGCGGCTGCCGTAAAGAGAAAAGATCCTAAGATACTGTTTCATACGGATAATGTTCAGGGATTCGGAAAGCACAGGATAAATGCGAAAAATATTGACCTTATGTCGATAAGCGCCCATAAGATACACGCACTTAAAGGAACGGGTGCGCTGATAATAAAAAACGGTGTGAGGATAGAAAGCCTTATACACGGAGGAGAACAGCAGAGGGGAATAAGACCCGGAACGGAAAATCTGCACGGGATAATCGCTATGGGTACTGCCAGCGAAGAATGTTTTGCAAATATAGAAGAAAATGCCTTGAATGTTAAAGGTGTGAAAACAAAGCTGCTTGAAATAAAGGACAGGCTTGAGGGAGTGAGTGTAAACGGTGACGAAGAAGAGGGATCGCCTTATATACTGAGTCTGAGTTTTGAGGGGATAAGAGGAGAAGTATTGCTTCATGCACTTGAAAATGAGGATATATTTGTATCGACGGGCTCGGCGTGCAGTTCAAGGAATAAAAAGAAAAAAAGTGTGATAGACTATCTTGACAGCAGCAAAAGAGAGGGAACGGTAAGGTTCAGCTTTTGTGCGGATAATACGGCGCAAGAAGCGGAAAAGTGTGTTGATGTGCTTGAAAGACTTGTCGGTGAACTTAGGAAATATCAAAGGAGATAAATAATGAAAGATGTATTGCTGGTCAAATACGGCGAGATAGCAATAAGAGGAAAAAATCGCTATATAGTTGAAAACAGACTGATAAAAACGATAATAAGAAAACTGAAAAAAATAGGTGAATATTGGGTAACAAAAGAACAAGGCAGATTCGTGATAGAGTCGCTCGGTGAAAACATGGACTTTGATGAAGTGATACCGCAGGTGATAACGGTGCTTGGTGTGGTCGCTGTATGTCCCGGAGTGAGAACGGAAGATCAGTGTATTGAAAATCTGAGAAGTGTCGCTCTTGAGCATATAAAAACGCAATATCCGAACGGCGGTATAAAATACAAGGTCGATACAAAGAGAAGCGATAAGAGATATCCGCTCCATTCAAGAGAGGTTTCGGCGGACATAGGCGGATATATACTGCACAATATGGAAAATGTGACGGTAGATGTGCATAATTACGATGTCAAACTGATGGTTGAACTGCGAAACAGTGCATACATATATTCTAAGGTGATAAAGGGATATGGCGGACTTCCGGTAGGTTCATCGGGAAAAGCTACGGTACTTATGAGCGGAGGAATCGACAGTCCTGTGGCGGCTTTTCTGACGGCTAAAAGAGGAGCCGAGATAGATGCGGTATATTTTGACAGTCCTCCGTATACATCGGAGAGGGCTAAGCAGAAGGTAAAAGATCTTGCAGAGAGGCTTTCGGATTTTACCTGTGGGATTAAGCTGTATGTTGTTCCCTTTACAGATGTCCAGCTTGAAATATATAATAGGATACAGGCTGAAAAGATGACGATAGTATTAAAAAGGGCTATGGTAAAATGTGCGGAAAAAATAGCAGAGAAAAACGGTTCTATGGCTCTTGTGATGGGGGATAGTATCGGACAGGTGGCAAGTCAGACGCTTGAATCCATAAATGCCATAGATTCGGCGGCAAAAGATCTTCCGATACTCAGACCTCTGTGCGGAAACGATAAACAGGAAATAATAGATATAGCAAGGAAAATAGGAACTTACGATATATCAATAAGACCCTATGAGGATTGCTGTACGATATTTGTGGCAAAACACCCCGAAACGAAACCTAAAAGACGCATTATAGAAAATGTGGAAAAGCGGATCGAAAACCTTGATGAATTGATAGAAAAAGCTGTTAATGATACGCAAGTATTCAATATAAATATTGATGAAGATTGAAATTTATTGACAAATCAATTAAAATAAAGTAAACTATAGATAGACAGGTTTGAAAGATACATATAAGTATAAAATACCATTTATATAGGGGGTCGTGAAAATATGGCTGATGATATTTTTTCGGCAGATGAATTTACTGCTATACCGCAAGAAAATGAGAATAATGATGCACGGATGATAATCGAGCTTATCGATGATGCGATCAACAATAAGTGTTACTATGCAAATACGGCTGAATTTCAGAACCAGGATCTTGCTGATGCATACAACAGATTTATCGAGAGATTTATTATAGGAAACAATCATTTTACGATGAAACTTAACGAGACTATGAATCTTATCGGAAATGTCGAAAGCGTTAAGCAGATGTTAAGTAATGTTGAAAAAGAAAACAATACCATAAAGGATCTTTTAAGCGTCATAGATAATATCGAGGCTTCTACGGTACAGGGAAATAACGATATTGAAGAAATAAGTGACTATGCGAACAATGCGGAAAGAGATGCAAAGAAAAGCGTTAAAGCTGTTACGGATTCAATGAGTTTTGTAGATGCTTCTTTCAACAAGATTGATGATGTAAATAATCAGATAATCGGAATAGAAGAACATACCAAAAAGATATATGACATAATCGGAGTTGTAAGTAATATAGCAAGACAGACAAATATTCTTGCACTTAATGCAAGTATAGAGGCTGCAAGAGCCGGTGCGGCGGGAAAAGGCTTTGCTGTCGTGGCAGAAGAGGTAAGAAGGCTTGCGGAAAATACAAAGTCTTCCGTACATGATATAGAGCAGACCGTTGAGACCCTCAGAGAAGATATAACAAAGGTGATATCAAGCATTGATGAAACTACGGAAGAACTTAAAGATGGCAAGGAATTCGTGGCAAAATCGGTGGAGGATATAAATGAGATATCAACTACGATGAGGAATATCAATTCCCGTATATCGGATATAACTGAATACAACAGGGAAAAATTCAAGACTCTCAAAGATGCAACGAGTAAAGTCAATTATCTTTCGGAGCTTTCGGGCAATCTTCACAGATACTGCAATCAGACGGGTTCGGATATGTATAAGATAAGCAGAGCGGTGGATTATGTAAGGGGAGATCTTGCAAGAAAACAGTCGAATCTTACGAGAAGAGAGTGGCTTGACATTTATCAGACAGACCATGTAATATTTACATGGAGAATGTATAACCACGTAGAGGGATTTGAACATCTTAAAATAGATATGATAAAGAATCATAAGACATGTAAACTGGGATTATGGTATTACAGTGTTAATGATTCTAAGTTATTGAATAAT
>JAFUUG010000312.1 GCA_017483905.1 Bacillota bacterium | reverse complement strand
GCAACCTATAGCTTTTACCAAACAGCCCGGCAATTTACCGGATGTTGTATCAATTACCAATGCTATTAAGCAACTCTCAGCTCTTGGTGTCAACACAACTGAGATAATTACCGACAACGTTTATTATTCTGAAAAAAATTTTTCAGAGTTACTTCAAGCAGGCTTTGATTTTATTACTTTAGCAAAGACGAATATCAGATGGATCAGACCGGAAATAGATAAACATATAGAGATTTTGAATGATTTCTGTAGTTTATGTCCTTTTGATCACTCCTAAAGTCATATAAACTGTACTCAATACAACAAAAAATGTATTTAAATCCCTTATTTTAGGCAAAATCGTTTTGAGTGCATATTATAATATATACTTAAAACGTTAAAGCTCACAAATCACGGGATTTATAAAGTATTTTCATTATATTGAGTACATATTATACAACTTTTGGGGTGAAAATGATGAGATGAAAAAACAATCTCTTGCAGGGAAAAATTCTGAAAGATTGAAAGGTATGGTCGAAATAAGCTCGGTATTGCAGGAGCTTATACAATATCAGAGAGAAAACCGCAGCGATAACGAAATAGCAGCCAAACAGGAAAAACTCAATACAGTCTATGATGCTTTCACAAAAAAATACGGTTTACTCAATGACAGACAAAATAAAAAAAATATTCAAAGATGATGATACAGCTCCACTTATATCTTCTCTTGAAAATATAAATGAAAAAGGAGAACTTACATCTAAAGCCGATATTTTTACAAAAAGGACTATTGTTCCGTATATTCCTGTTACCAGTGTTCAGACAGCATCAGAAGTATTGGCGGTATCAATTTCGGAAAAAGCAAAAGTCGATTTGGATTTTATGTCAAACTTATGTTCAAAAACCAGAGATGAGGTTATTGAAGATCTGAAAGGTGTTGTTTTCAAAAATCCTAAAACGGAACTCTATGAAACTGCTGATGAATATCTTTCGGGAAATGTGCGAGATAAACTCCAAATTGCCAAAGAACACGCACAAACGGACAGCACTTATAATGTCAATGTAGAACATCTTACGGCGGTACAGCCTGTTGATTTGAAACCCGAAGAAATAGAAGCACAGCTCGGTTCTACTTGGATACCGACGAAATATTTTGAGCAGTTTATGTACGAACTGCTTGAAACACCCGAAAGATGCCATTCAGACAATATTTTCTACAAAGATAAAAATCCTTTTGCAAGCACAAAAAGCGGAAATAATATCACTATTACCATAGCATATGATGAACATTCCGCAACATACGGAATAAGTAATAAAAGTTCATTCTATGCTGACAGGGACAGCATCAAGGCTACTCAGACTTATGGAACAGCAAGAAAAAATGCGTATGCTATCATTGAAGATGCACTGAATATGAAACCCGAAAAAATTTATGACTATATTGATATGCCCGATGGTAAAACTGTTGCAAGGTTAAATGAAAAAGAAACTCTTCTTGCACAGGAAAAGCAGGACGAAATAAAACAGAGATTCAAAGAATGGGTATTTTCCGATTTTGACAGAACAACAGATCTATGCAAAATATATAATGAAAAATTCAACTCAACAAGACCGAGAGAATATGACGGAAGTCATATCACATTCGGAGGAATAAATCCCGAAATAAAGCTGCGAACACATCAAGTAAATGCTATCGCACACACTCTGTATGGAGGAAACACTTTACTTGCACACAGCGTAGGTGCGGGCAAAACCTTTGAAATGGTGGCATCGGCAATGGAAAGCAAGCGACTTGGCTTATGCTCAAAAAGTCTGATTTGTGTTCCAAAACACATACTGAATCAGTTTGCACGAGAATTTCTTCAATTATATCCTACTGCAAATATACTTGTTCCCGATGAAAAGGACTTTTCTAAGGCAAACAGACAGAGATTCTGTTCAAGAATAGCAACAGGCAACTATGATGCAATTATCCTTTCTCATAATCAATTTGAAAAAATACCATTATCTGCCGAGCGACAGGCAAATTATATAAATGAAGAAATAAATTCGATCACAACGGAGCTTGAAACGATAAAACAGAATTCCGCAGGAAAAGGCTTTACAATAAAACAGCTTGAACAGACAAAGAAAACATTGGAAACAAAACTTGAAAGGCTTAATAATAATGACAAAAGGGATTCAACAATATGTTTTGAGGATTTGGGAGTGGATAAGTTATATGTAGATGAAGCACACGCATATAAAAACAAATTCTTTACGACAAAAATAGGAAGAAATATATCAGGAATAAACGCATCAAGTGTATCTCAACGAGCTACCGACCTCGATATGAAGTGCAGATACCTCGACGAGATAACAGGCAGCAGAGGGTTGTGTTTTGCGACAGGAACCCCTCTCAGTAATTAGATGACGGAACTTTATACAATGCAGTCATACCTACAAAAAGACGGATTAAAGGCAAGAGGTCTTGAACATTTTGATGCTTGGGCAAGTACATTCGGAGAAATACAATTAGCAATGGAACTTGCACCCGAAGGAACCGGCTTTCAGTTAAAAAACCGTTTCGCTAATTTTTTCAATCTTCCCGAACTTATGACAATGTTCAAAGAGATCGCAGATATAAAAACACCCGATGTTCTTAATCTTCCTGTTCCAAAGGCTAATTCCTGCATTCCCAAATTACATAACTATGATTTTGCCATTAACGGTGTAACATCCAAATCATTATAGAGTTGCTCCTGCTTTTTTAGTACTTCGCCAACGGTCAAAGCGTTGCCGGGTGATTCGTAACACTCGATGACATC
>JAFUUG010000311.1 GCA_017483905.1 Bacillota bacterium | reverse complement strand
GCTTCCTTATATAAATGTAAAGGGAGCGATAATAAGCACAACGGCTTGTTACTGTGCGGCGGCAAGTCTTAATCTGCTGGCACTTGTAAAATACACAAAGGTAACACCCGATTTTAAGGGGGCATTTATAAAGCCTGCCGCTGCGGCAACTATAATGGCTCTCGGTTGCAGGTCGGGTTATGATCTGCTATTTATGCTGACAAACAATAATATGATATCGACACTGCTTGCGATTGCAATCGGTGCGGTAGTTTATATAGGTATCCTTGCACTTATGAAAGGACTGAGAAAAGATGATGTCCTTATGATGCCGATGAGCGGAAGATTTGCGGTGATACTTGAAAGATTTAAGATGATATGATAAAAAGCTACCCGAAAGGGCAGCTTTTTTGTTGAACGAGAGGGATATTATGAAAAATTATGTGATGGGAGATATACATGGTTCGCTTGATTCATTGAAAAAGGCTATTGATATGATAGATATGAAAAATTCAAGACTTTTTCTTATAGGTGATTATGTGGACAGGGGAGGGCAAAGCTATGAAGTAATGAGATTTCTTATGAAAAATTATGAATCTGACTATGAAAAGTGCGGTATACACCCTATTCTGGGAAATCATGACAATACTCTTCTGAATAATCTGACAGTCCTTAAAATGCTTGGGGATAATATTTATATGAAGAATATCAAAAATATGAGTTTTATGTCTCCTTTGCTGCGGGCGGTAGATGATATAGAAAGATCATTCGGAGTTTCGGACAAAGAGGAACTGCTTAATAATGCAGAACCGATGATAAAATTTATATCCTCTTTGCCTGTGATATACAAGGTGAAAAGCGGCGAAAAAGAATTTTATCTAAGTCACGCATCTCTTAATGCAAAAGATACGGATAATGCGGGAGATGCCGATATGTATGTGAATAAAAAATGCGGAGATATAAGTGAATACGAACTTAATAATATAATATGGCAGAGAGAAGAATATTTATTTGATTCGGAAATATTTAAAAACAGTAAAAATAAATATTCGGTGGTCGGGCATACACCGGTGCTTGCAATATACGAAGAAGAATGGGAAAAATTTGGTTATAAGGAAATAAGACCATGCAATACGAATAAAAAGTATATGTGCTATCCTATGTATAATGAAGAAAAAAATTGTATAAATATTGATACGGGCGGGGTATTTGGAATACTTTACCCGGATGAATATAAGACTTTTTATACATTATTTGATATGGACGAATTTAAAGTATATGCTGTTTAGAATTTTTTTGAAGTGTAAAGAAAAAATACTTGACAAAGGCGGCAAGGTGTGGTAGAATTTATTTCGGTGGTTCGATAAGAACTTTATGGAAATGCTGATCACAGGTGTTTCTTATGGGTGAGCATAAATGGATAAGATACTTAAAATAACGCTGTTATATGATTTCTACGGCGAATTGCTTACGGATAAACAAAAAACAGCTATTGAACTGCATTATCTCGATGATCTTTCACTGGCAGAGATAGGGGTGCAGTTCGGGATATCAAGGCAGGCTGTGGCAGATATGATAAAGAGAAGCGAAAAAATACTGATGCAGTACGAGGAAAAGCTTTTACTTGTTGACAGGCATATCCGCCGGAAAAAAACTCTCGAAGAGATAACGAAAAAACTTGACTTGGTCATAGATAAAAATAAAAAAGGTGAGTATGAGGAAATTAAGTCCGCTTTGATGAACATTTTTTAGGGAGGTCCGTTATGGCATTTGAAAATCTTTCGGCTAAATTACAGAATGTTTTTAAACAGCTTTCGGGAAAGGGAAGACTGACCGAAAAAGATGTAAAGACAGCTATGCGTGAAGTAAAGCTCGCACTGCTTGAAGCCGATGTCAATTTTAAGATAGTTAAGGATTTTATAAATAAGGTAACAGAAAAAGCTGTGGGAAGCGATGTACTTGAAAGCCTTACTCCCGGTCAGCAGGTTATAAAGATAGTAAGAGATGAACTTGTGGAACTGATGGGAAGCGCAAAGAGCAATCTTACATTTTCATCAAAGCCACCTACGATATATATGATGGTGGGGCTTCAGGGTGCAGGTAAAACAACTACCTGCGGAAAACTTGCGGGTCAGCTGAGAAAACAGGGAAAACACCCTCTGCTTGTTGCGGGAGATATATACAGACCTGCGGCTATAAAGCAGTTACAGGTAGTGGGAAGTACCTATAATATACCCGTATTTTCCATGGGACAGACAGATCCCGTTGAAATAGCAAAGTCGGCTGTGGAACACGCAAAGAAAAACGGAAATGATGTAATTATAATAGATACGGCAGGGCGACTGCATATAAATGAGGAACTGATGGATGAACTTGCAAATATAAAATCGGAAGTACGTCCGCAGGAGATCCTGCTGGTGATAGATGCAATGACGGGTCAGGACGCTGTAAATGTAGCGGAAAGCTTTAATGAAAAGCTTGGTCTGGACGGAATAGTGATAACGAAGCTTGACGGCGATACAAGAGGCGGTGCGGCTCTCTCTGTAAGGGCGGTAACGGGCAAGCCTATAAAATTCATCGGTATGGGCGAAAAAATGGAAGATCTCGAAGCATTTTATCCCGACCGTATGGCATCAAGAATACTCGGTATGGGCGATGTTATCAGTCTTATAGAAAAGGCACAGCAGGCATTTGATGACAAAGAGGCAAAAGATCTCGAAAAGAAGATACGTTCACAGGAATTTAATTTAGAAGATTTTATGGCACAGATGCAGCAAGTGAAAAAAATGGGTCCGCTTAAAGATATTATCGGTATGATACCCGGACTTAACAAGGTGAATCTCGATGAAGCAAACATAGATGAAAAAGCTATGGCTCATATTGAGGCGATAATACAGTCTATGACGAAAGAAGAAAGACGAAATCCCGACATTCTCAACGGTTCGAGAAAAAAACGTATAGCAAAAGGCTGCGGTCGCCCTATACAGGAGATAAACAAGCTGCTGAAACAGTTTGAAGAAATGAAAAAAATGATGAAAATGATGACTGACATGACGAAAGGCAAAAAGGGAAGATTCCCGATTCCTTTCTTCAAATAAATTATGATCGATCTGTTTTGCCTGACTGACAGGGTGAAAGTGATCATATATAAATATTTTTAAGGAGGTGAAAATAAAATGGCAGTAAAAATCAGACTTAAAAGACTTGGTGCTAAAAAAGCTCCTTTCTACAGAATTGTTGTTGCTGATGCAAGAACTCCAAGAGAAGGCAAGGCGATTGACGAGATAGGCTATTACGATCCTACAAAAGAACCTGTTGTATTAAAGGTAAACGTTGAGGGTGCAAAGAAGTGGATCGGCAACGGTGCACAGCCTACTGATACTGTAAGGGCTTTATTAAAGAAAGCCGGTGTTTATGGCGAGTGATCGGAGGGATCTCTGTGAAAGAACTTTTAGAGGTCATAGCAAAGAATTTAGTCGATGATCCTTCTTCTGTTTCCGTTAAGGAAACTGCTGAGGAAGACGGTACAATGATACTTGAACTTACCGTAAGTGAAAATGATATGGGTAAGGTCATCGGTAAACAGGGAAGAATAGCTAAGTCTATTCGTACTGTTATCAAGGCTGCCGCTATTCATGAGGATAAGAAGGTAGTCGTTAAGATAATGTAAAACGTAATGCGTTTATAAGGGACTATGATAAAATAGTCCCTTGCTTTATATTACAAGGAGTTTTATTTTGTATGGCAGAAAGATATTTTGTGATCGGGAAGATAGTAAATACACAGGGGATAAAAGGTGAGATGAGGCTTTTGCCAAGTACCGACAATATAGAGAGGATAGGCGAGCTTGAAAGTGTATTTATAGAGAAAAAGGGAAAACTTGAAGAATTTGAGATACAAAGCACAAGAGCACATAAACAGTTCATACTGCTCAAATTAAAGGGTGTCGATGATATGACAAGTGCGGAAAAATTCAAAAATTCCGATGTGAAGATACCCGAAAGTATGTCGGTGCCTTGCGAAGAAGATGAATATTATATATCCGATCTGTATGATATGGAGGTATTTACGGAAGATGACGAGTATCTCGGTATATTATCGGATATCATATTTACGGGGGCAAACGATGTCTATGTCGTGAAAGATGATGAGAAGGAAATACTTATCCCCGCTATAAAGAAATGTATAATAAACGTAGATGTGAAAGAGAAAAAAATGACAGTCAGGCTTATGGAGGGACTGCGATGAATTTTTGTGTGCTGACGCTGTTCCCGGAAATGATAGAAAAAGGGCTTGACTTCAGTGTGATAAAAAGGGCATCGGACAACGGGATAATAAGTATAAGGGCGATAGATATAAGAGATTTTTCAAAGGATAAACATAAACACGTTGACGATTATCCCTATGGCGGCGGTGCCGGTATGGTAATGCAGCCCCAGCCCGTATATGATGCCTATGAAGCGGCTGTTCGGCAGATTGGACGAATACCGAGAGTTCTTTATATGACTCCGCAGGGAAGAAAATTTACTCAGGAAGATGCAGAGGAATTATCGAAAGAAAAGGAGCTGATAATTTTATGCGGTCATTATGAGGGGATAGACGAAAGAGTCATAGAAGAGATAGTTACCGATGAGATATCGGTGGGGGATTTTATACTGACGGGCGGAGAGCTTGCGGCAATGGTAGTGATAGACAGTATTTCAAGGCTTATCCCCGGAGTGCTTAACAAGGAAGAAAGCTATATGGAGGAGAGTTTCTCAAATGGACTGCTTGAATATCCGCAGTATACAAGACCGCCTGTATTTCACGAAAAGGAAGTTCCCGAAGTACTTCTGAGCGGACATCATAAGAAGATAGAACAATGGAGAAGAGAACAATCGGTAATAAGGACGGCAGAGAAAAGACCCGAACTGCTGAAAGATGCAAATTTGACGGATAAGGAAAAAAGGCTGGCGGAGAAGATAGAAAGAAACAGGTCGGAAGAATAATTTTTCTGTTTTGGGATATTTTATATTTGGAGGTTATATGATGAAAGGTATAATTACAGTTCTCGGAAAGGACAGCATAGGTATTATTGCAAAGGTATGTACCTATCTTGCAAAGGAGAGAATAAATATTCTCGATATATCACAGACGATAGTTTCGGGGTTTTTTAATATGATGATGATAGTTGATATTTCGGATTCAACACACAAGTTTGACGAGATATGTGATGGTCTTGAGGCACTTGGAAAAGAGATAGGCGTTGATATAAAATTACAGCGTGAAGATATTTTTGACAGTATGCACAGAATATAAGGGGGACTACAAATGATATCACAATATGAAGTTTCCGAGACAAATAAGATGATAACGGAAGAAAACCTTGATGTGCGTACAATAACTATGGGGATAAGTCTTCTCGATTGTCTTGATTCGGATACGGAAAAAGTATGCGATAAAATATACGATAAAATAACAAAAAATGCAAAAGACCTTGTTGAAACGGGAGAACAGATATCGAAAGAATTCGGTATACCGATAGTGAATAAGAGAATATCTGTAACACCGATAAGCATAGTCGGAGGCGGCTGCGACAGCGGAAGCTATATAAAGATAGCAAAAACTCTCGATAAAGCTGCAAAGGAAGTCGGCGTGAATTTCATAGGCGGTTATTCGGCACTTGTGCAGAAAGGAAGTACAAAGGGAGATATAAACCTTGTGAGAAGTATACCTGAGGCACTGAGCGTTACGGAGAGAGTTTGTTCAAGTGTGAATGTCGGTTCATCAAGAAACGGCATAAATATGAATGCAATAAGAAAAATGGGTCAGATAATAAAAGAGATGGCTTATCTTACAAAAGACGATTCTTCGATGGCTTGCGCAAAATTTGTAGTCTTTTGTAATGCGGTAGAGGACAATCATTTTATGGCAGGGGCTTTTCACGGGGTCGGAGAGAGAGAACTTGTGATAAATGTTGGAATAAGCGGTCCCGGCGTTGTGAAAAGGGCATTGGAGAGCGTAAGAGGCGCAGATTTTGAAACGATGTGTGAAACGGTCAAAAAGACGGCTTTCAAGATAACGAGGGTAGGTCAGCTTGTAGCAAGAGAGGCATCAAAAAGGCTCGGTGTACCTTTTGGGATAATAGATCTTTCGCTTGCACCTACGCCTGCGGTCGGGGACAGTATAGCCGAAATATTTCAGGAAATGGGTCTTGAACACGCAGGCGCACCGGGAACGACTGCTGCCCTTGCGATACTTAACGATAATGTAAAAAAAGGCGGAGTGATGGCTTCCTCTTATGTGGGCGGTCTTAGCGGTGCATTTATACCTGTAAGCGAGGATCACGGAATGATAGATGCCGTAAATGCAGGGGCATTGAGCCTTGAAAAACTGGAGGCTATGACTTGTGTTTGTTCGGTGGGACTTGATATGATAGCAATACCCGGAGATACATCGGAAGAGACGATCTCGGGAATAATTGCCGATGAAATGGCAATAGGGATGATAAACAACAAGACGACTGCGGTCAGAGTGATACCCGTTATCGGGAAAAATGTGGGTGATACGGTGGAATTCGGCGGTCTGCTCGGATATGCGCCTATAATGCCCGTAAGCAAATTCAAGTGCGACGCATTTATAAAGAGGGGCGGAAGAATACCTGCACCTATACACAGTTTTAAAAATTAAGGAGTGAGGTTTTATGAGATTCGATTCGCAGAGAGTTATTTATTTCTTTGAAAAAATAAGCGAGATACCGAGAGGCTCGGGAAATGAAAAAGAAGTAAGCGACTATATCGCAAATTTTGCGAAAGAAAAAGGTTTATTCTGCATACAAGATGAACAAAATAATATAATAATAAAAAAGAGTGCATCTGAGGGGTATGAAAATAAAAAGCCGATAATCATACAGGGGCATATGGATATGGTATGCGAAAAAGAGCCGTCATCGGAACATGATTTTGAAAAAGATCCGTTAAAGCTGATATATAAGGGCGACTATATATATGCCGATAAGACTACGCTCGGCGGAGATGACGGGATAGCTGTAGCTATGGGAATGGCACTGCTTGATGATGATTCCCTTAAACACCCGCCGCTTGAGATAGTATTTACAACAGATGAAGAGGTCGGAATGAATGGAGCGAATAAAATCGACTGCTCGCAGCTTTCGGCAAAGACGATAATAAATATAGATTCGGAAGTCGAGGGAGTATTTACGGCATCTTGCTCGGGCGGAATGAAAGTTACATCGGAAATACCCGTAAAACTTGAAAACAACAAATATGAAAAATCATACAAGATAGAAATGTCGGGGTTCAGAGGGGGTCACTCAGGAATCGAGATAGATAAGCAGAGAGCAAATGCAAATAAACTGATGGCAAGGCTTTTAAATGCGATAGATGACAAATGCGAGTTGGGGCTTAATGTTATAGGCGGCGGTGCAAAGGATAATGCGATACCGATATATTCTTATGCCATAATATCATGCGGAGAAGATGTATATGAGGAAATATGCAGAATATGCAAAGAGGAAGAAAAGATATATCTGCACGAATACAGAAATACCGACAAGGACATAAAGATAAAGATAAGCGAATGCGAAAAAGCCGAAAAATGTTTCTGCGATGAGGATAAGAAGAAAATCGAAACGGCGATATTGCTTATGCCAAATGGTGTGATAGCGTTAAGCGGTGATATAAAAGGAGTTGTGGAAACATCGAATAATCTCGGTATCATATCGTTTTCGGGCGATAAGGTCTATCTGGGCTGTCTTGTAAGAAGTTCGGTGATAACAAAAAAATATCATATATACGAACAGATCAGATTATTGACGGAGGCATTCGGCGGAAAGGCAAGCTACAAGGGAAATTATCCTTCATGGGAATATAAAGAGGATTCGCCGATAAGGGACGTATTCGTAAAGACTTATGAGGAAATGTTCGGGGAAAAGCCTGTGATAGATATTATCCATGCAGGGCTTGAATGCGGTATCTTTTCGGAGAAGATAGAGGGAGCGGATATTATATCCCTTGGACCGAACATAATAGATATCCATACACCGAATGAACATATAAGTATCTCTTCTATTGAGAGAACATGGAATCTTTTGCTTGAGGTTCTTGAAAAATTTGAAAGTATCGGCTGAAAGGCCGATACTTTCAATATATGAACGGGGTGATTCGTTGAAAATACCGATAAATAAAAAATATCTCAATATTGCATTTCATGTAACGATAACATTTGCAGCGATGTATATTATAAAGATAGTTATTGACTTCTTTGCATTTTCGATATCGAACGCCGATTATGTGGGGTCATGGGTAAAAGCGGTGACTTCATGGTTCTTTTCGGTATTTTCTACGGTACTGATAGGGTTTATAATCGCTTATGTGCTTGATCCTGCGGTGGGATTCTTTCAGAAAAGGCTGGAGGGGATAATTCCGATAAGGAGAGGGAATACAGGATACAAAAGAAGAACGATAGGTACGATAGTTACATTTCTGATGGCTTTTCTTATTTTTTCGGCTTTTATTTTTTTCATTGTTCAGAAACTCTCTGTGAATGACGGTGAAAATTTAGCGGATAAAATAATCATATTTGCCGACAGGTCTTTAAGTAATTTTTTACTGTCATACAGGAAACTTGCTCTTACGATAAATAAATACGGTATACCGTCTGATTATCTTGAAGCATTTTTAAGAGATATGGCAAGATTTACTTCCGATCTGTCGTATTCATTCAGCGGCTTTTTATCTTCCATAGGAAATTGGGTCGCAAACATTCTGATAGGCATTTTCATTTCATTTTACTTTCTTCGTGATAAAGAAAAGATCTCCAAAAAAACAAAAGAAATATTATATGTGATACTTCCGGAAAAATATGCGGATAACGTGATATACACGGCAAATGATATACACGTCGTTTTTTCGGGATTCATAAGGGGACAAATGCTGGATGCGGCGATAATGTCTTCTCTTATATCGGTGGGACTTTGGCTGATAGGTATACCTTATGCACTGTTTATAGGGTTATTTTCGGGATTTTCAAATATTATACCTTATTTCGGGGCGATAATGGGTTTTATGCTTGCGGTGGGAAGTGCGATAGTTTCCGGTTCTCCATATAAGGCTGTTTATGCGGCGGTGTATATCATATTATTGCAGCAGCTTGACAGTTTTGTGATAATTCCTAAAGCAGTGGGTAATAACGTGGAGTTAAGTCCTGTGCTGGTGCTTATCGCTCTTGCTGTCGGGGGAGAGATGTTTGGATTTGTGGGGCTTATATTTGCCGTTCCCGTGTTTGCGGTGGTGAAATTATTTGTGAGCAGGCTTTTTTATAAAAGGAAGAGGAAAATCAAAAATAAGCTGTAAAAGTATATTTTATGAGGGTGTGGAGATAATAAAAAAGGGGTAAGTTTTAATATTTAGTAATATTGAACAAATTAATTCATTAAAATTTGTTCAATATTTACTTAAAAAATAAGCACTCAACTATTGACACGGCTAATAATTTGCAGTATAATGTTTATTGAACAAAGGAACAGAGCATATAAAAAGAATACCCGTTCCGATGCTCAATAACATAAGGTAAAAAAATAAAATGTTAATGAGTATAAGGAGGTATGACCTATGTTATTACCAAGTATTTTCGGAGAAAGATTATTTGACGACTGGATGGATATGCCAAGCTTTTCGGGCTTTGACAACATTGAAAAACAGCTTTACGGCAAACGTGCGGCGCAGGTCATGAAAACAGATGTGCGTGAACGTGAGGGCGAATATGAGATCGATATAGATCTTCCGGGATTTAAAAAAGATGAGATAAATATTGATCTTGCAAATGAGTATATCACAGTAAGTGCGGCAAAAGGTCTTGACAAAGATGAAAAGACGGAGGACGGAAAGCTGATAAGATGCGAGAGATACGCAGGAGCAATGCAGAGAAGCTTTTATGTGGGAAATGACATAACGGAAAGTGATATAAAGGCTAAATTTGAGGACGGTGTGCTTAAAGTTACAGTTCCTAAAAAAGAGGCGAAAAAAGTTACGGAAAACAGAAAAATCGCAATAGAAGGATAAACATAAATAAAAACGGTTTCGTCGATGACGAAACCGTTTTTATTTATGAATTTATACAAATCAAGGCTGCTTACCGATGTATGCAAGGATACCACCGTCAACGTAAAGTACATGACCGTTTACGAAATTAGAAGCATCGGATGCAAGGAATACAGCAGGACCTGCAAGATCCTCAGGATCTCCCCAACGATTGGCAGGAGTCTTTGCAAGGATGAATGAATCGAATGGGTGCTTGGAACCGTCAGGCTGTGGTTCTCTTAAAGGAGCAGTCTGCGGAGTAGCGATATATCCCGGTCCTATACCGTTACACTGAATGTTGTACTGACCGTATTCGGAACAAATATTTCTTGTAAGCATTTTAAGACCGCCCTTAGCAGCTGCATAAGCAGATACTGTTTCACGTCCAAGCTCACTCATCATAGAACAGATGTTTATGATCTTTCCGTGACCTTTTTTGATCATTGATGGGATAACAGCCTTAGACACGATGAAAGGAGCATTTAAGTCTACATCGATGACCTGTCTGAATTCGGCAGCTGTCATATCACACATAGGTATTCTCTTGATGATACCTGCATTATTAACGAGAATGTCGATAACACCGACTTCGGATTCAATTTTCTTAACGAGTTCATTTACCTGCTCTTCGTTTGTAACGTCGCAAACATAACCTTTTGCATCAATGCCGATCTCTTTGTATGCAGCAAGACCCTTATCAACAAGTTCCTGCTTGATATCGTTAAAAACGATAGTTGCACCTGCTTTAGCCATGCCTGTAGCGATAGCAAAACCGATACCGTAAGAAGCACCTGTAATAAGAGCGATCTTACCGTTAAGAGAAAAATTGTCCATGTAACTCATAGTAAAAAACCTCCGTATAATAATATTTTCGGAAATTTTCACGGATATGCCGAGAAAATAATCTCCTATATACTATGATACAACAATATGAAAGATTTGTCAAAGGCTTGTACAAAAAAATATGATAAAATTTACAAAATTATTTTTGTGAATAAAAATACCCCTTACAGCATAAATTTTGCTGTAGGGGGTATGTCTTATCATTTTGCAAATCCTGTTGCCCGTGTTTCACGAATAAGGTTGACTTTGATCTGTCCCGGATATTCAAGTTCATTTTCGATACGCTTAGTCATATCTCTTGCCATGAGAACAAGGTCATCATCGCTGACTTCCTCCGGAATAACAATGACACGGAGTTCTCTTCCCGCCTGTATTGCATAGGAAGTTTCAACACCTTTGAATGTATTTGCAATATTTTCAAGATTTTGCAGTCGTTTTATGTAGGATTCGAGTGTTTCTCTTCTCGCTCCCGGTCTTGCTGCCGATATTGCATCGGCTGCCTGAACCAATACGGCTATTATGCTTGTAGGTTCAACATCGCCATGATGTGCTTCGACTGCATTTATAATTATACCCGACTCACGATATTTCTTACAAAGACTGACACCGAGTTCAATATGTGAGCCTTCTACATCGTAATTTACGGATTTACCGATGTCATGGAGAAGTCCCGCCCTCTTGGCAAGGGTGACATCTACACCGAGTTCGCCTGCCATAAGGCCGCACAACTGAGAAACTTCTATGGAATGGCGCAGTACATTCTGTCCGTAGCTTGTTCTGAATTTCATCTTTCCAAGCAGACGGATAAGCTCGGGATGAAGTCCGTGAACACCTGTTTCAAAAGAAGCGGATTCACCCTCTTCTCTTATCATATTCTCGACTTCTTTCTTTGCTTTCTCAACCATTTCTTCTATTCTTGCCGGATGTACACGTCCGTCTATTATGAGTTTTTCAAGTGCGATACGGGCAATCTCTCTCTTCATAGGATCAAAGCCTGAAAGTATGACAGCTTCGGGAGTATCGTCGATTATAAGGTCGATACCCGTAAGAGATTCAAGGGTACGGATGTTTCGTCCCTCTCGTCCGATTATTCTTCCTTTCATTTCGTCATTTGGAAGAGGAACAACGGAAACGGTCGTTTCGGTAACATGATCGACGGAACATCGCTGGATCGCTGTTGCGATAATGTCTTTTGCCTTTTTATCGGCTTCCTGCTTT
>JAFUUG010000026.1 GCA_017483905.1 Bacillota bacterium | reverse complement strand
GAGGCTATTAAAATGCTTATTGACAGCGGCAGACGCACATCAAGAATGATACCGTGCTATGTTGACGGTGTTAAGAGCGCCAGCGAGACAAAAATAGATCTTATTATGCTGAACGCTACGGCAAGGCAGATGACAGATGCAGATGTTATGCAGCAGTACAAGGAGCTGTCGGCGGCTTATGAAGCATATGAAAAAGAGACCGGAAACAAGGTCAAGGGGCGTATGCGTGAGAGAATAGCAACTGCATTAAGCGTCTCCCCCGCGCAGGTCGGAAAAATCGAAAATGTTCTGCATAATGCCGTACCGGAGGTTACAGAAGCGGTTGAAAAAGGCGATGTATCTATCTCGACAGCCAATGAGATAGCAAAACTCCCTGCCGAAAAACAAAAAGAGCTTGCAAGTGACATAAAGAATGTCACTCACAAAGAAGCCAAAGCCGCTGTGGATAAGCTCAAAGGCAAAAAGAAAGGCGAAGATGATTTAGACAGTCAAGAATTCTATGAGCCGAATGACAGCGAGAATTTTGACGAATTCTCCGAAGCCGACGGTGACGAACCGAAAGAAGAAACTTGGTATAACGATAATGCTGATAAGAACAGCACTTTCGTTGACGATGACAAGTTGAATGCTTCAAAATACTTTCTGCGTAACGATGAAGTAGACGTGTTAAGGAAATATCTTGAAGACTTCATCGACGACTGCACCGGAAGCGAAGATGAAAAATATATCCTTGAGCGCTTAATGTACAGAATAGCAGAGGACGACGGTGAGCAGGTCTTTTAATCTGCTCTCATAACAAAAACGAGGTATAAACAATTCTTTTTTGAAAGGTGGTTACAATAAATGAAATTAGCACATATCAGATTATTGGTACTGTTTCTTTCCGCAGGAGTATTATCTGCTTGCGGAAAAAGCAATGATCAGATCAATACAGATGATATTGCGGCAAGCATACAGCAAAGTGTTCAGCAGAGCATTATTGAAGAAAATGAAGCCGCTCGTCTCCAGTCGTATGAAACAACATCGGAAACAACGGTTTCAGAGCCGCAGATACTTGAAAATGATGATTTTCGATATGTATATGACAACGAGGTTGAGGGCATTAAACTCTTAAAGTATATCGGTACTGGAAGGGATATTATAATACCCGATGAGATTGACGGGCAGCCGGTTCGGATCATCGGTAAGGATTTTGCCTATAAAGCTGACGGCATTATAAGTATTACGGTATCTGACAGTGTTACAGAAATACAGGATAGAGCATTTGCTTTTTCGTTTGGAGAGATAGAAACAATAGGTGCAAATGTCGAGGTAATTGGAAATTCAGCGTTTGATCACTGCAAAATCAAGCATGACTTGATTATACCCGACTCCGTAAAGATTATAGGAGAGTCTGCATTTGCAACGATGAATAGTGATTATGGTCTGACATTAGGTAAAGGTATTGAAATAATAAAGAAATCGGCATTTTCGGGAGCATTTGAAAATGTTGATGAAATAACAATTCCCGGAAATGTGAAAGAAATAGAAGAACAGGCATTTTTCTATAATCACATCAATAAGTACAATTTGGAAGAAGGGGTCGAATATGTCGGTTCACTTGCTTTGAATTTGGAATATGGCGGTTATGTATATTTGCCGCAGTCGCTTAAAAACATTCATAAGATAGCTATTACCGCCGATTGGTTCAGAGTGATATACAATGATACTGAATATAATACTCGTGATGTTCTGAACCCGGCGCTTGAAGCAAACGGTGTAAGAGTATTTGGCTAAGTTATAATTTAATATCATAGAAATAAGGTTATCCCTGCGGATAGCCTTATTTTTATGCTTGAAAGGTGGTATCGCAAATGAATGTGTATCTGTTCTTTTGCCGTCTTTTGATTTGAATTTTTTTTTTCGGCAAGGAATTATTTCAAAATGTGCTATATGTAGCACGATATGACAGGAGGATCAAGATGAACATCAGAGCAAACGTAACGCCTATCAACAACGATACGGCATTAAAGGGTCTTGCAACAGTATATGTCAACAACTCTATCGCTATCGGCAGCGTTCGTATTATGGAAAGCGAAGAAAAGGGACTTTTCGTTAAAATGCCGTCAAAGAAGAATTTCAGAAGCGGAGAGTATGAGGACATTGTTTTCCCTATTACCAAAGAAGCAAGGGAGCAGATAAACAATGCGGTCATTGAAGCCTAT
>JAFUUG010000310.1 GCA_017483905.1 Bacillota bacterium | reverse complement strand
TGACTATCTTGTCTTATCTTCGGAAACAGGCTGTATTGATATACCGCCCGAAAAAATAATAAAAAAAGACCGTCTGCGCCCCGGAAAAATGCTCCTTGCAGATACAAAGCAAGGAAGAATAATAGAAGATGATGAAATAAAAAATATTTATGCTGCAAGACAACCTTACGGAGAATGGCTCGATGCAAATCTTATTCGTCTGCACGATCTGCATATACCAAATAAAGGTGTCAGAACATATTCCGATGAAGAACTCTCAAAGCTGCATAAGGCATTCGGATATTCTTATGAAGATATAAGAAACAGTATTCTTCCTATGGCGGAAAAAGGTTCGGAACCCATAGCATCTATGGGAAGTGATATCTCAATACCTCCTCTTGATAAACAGATGCCTCCCCTTTTCAGCTACTTCCGCCAGCTTTTTGCACAGGTGACAAATCCCCCTTTTGATGCAATAAGAGAAGAAATAGTGACAGATACAAGTGTATATATTGGAAAAGACGGAAATATACTGGAAGAATGTCCCGAAAACTGTCATGTGCTTAAAATAGAAAATCCGATACTTACCGAAACCGATATACTTAAAATAAAAAGTATGAAGATAAAGGGACTTAAAACAGCTGTCATACCTATAACATACTACATAGGCACATCTCTTGAAAAAGCGATAGAAAAACTCTTTATCGAAAGTGATAAGGCATATCGTGACGGAGCAAATATTCTCATACTCTCCGACAGAGATGTTGACGAATTTCATTGTCCGATACCGTCGCTTTTAGCTGTTGCGGCATTACAGCAGCATCTTGTTTCCACGAAGAAGCGTACAGCCGTTGCTATGATACTTGAAAGTGCAGAACCTCGGGAAGTCCACCATTTTGCTGCTCTTCTCGGATATGGTGCCTGTGCGGTAAATCCTTATCTTGCTCAGGAAACAATAAGAGATCTGATAGATAAAGGTATGCTTGATAAGGATTTCTATGCGGCAGAAGATGATTATAATAACGCTGTACTGCATGGAATCGTCAAGATAGCATCAAAAATGGGTATCTCAACGATACAGTCTTATCAGGGAAGTAAATTATTTGAAGCCGTCGGCATCTCGGATGAACTTATAAACAAATATTTCGGTGATACGGTAAGCCGCATAGGAGGAATAGATCTTGCGTACATAAAAAAGAGAACGGAAAGACTTCATACAGAAGCTTACGATCCCCTCGGACTTGCAGTAAATGATGAGATAACAAGCTGCGGAAATCACAAAATAAGAAGCGGAAAAAGTGATCATCTCTATACTCCCGAAACCATACATCTTCTCCAAAAAGCTGCAAGAACGGGCGATTACAGTATCTACAAAGAGTATTCAAAAGCACTTAACAGAGAGGATAACGAACTTACACTAAGAAGCCTGCTTGATTTCAGATTCGATGAAAACGGCGGGATACCTATTGAAGAAGTTGAATCTGTTGAAAGTATATGCCGCAGATTCAAGACAGGTGCTATGTCTTACGGCTCAATTTCGCAGGAAGCACACGAATGTATGGCAGAAGCAATGAACAGTATAGGCGGAAAGTCAAATTCCGGTGAGGGCGGTGAAAGTCCGGAAAGACTTAATACAAATAAATGCTCGGCAATAAAGCAGGTCGCATCAGGAAGATTCGGTGTAACGAGCGAATATCTTATATCAGCTAAAGAAATACAGATAAAAATGGCACAGGGTGCTAAACCGGGTGAAGGCGGTCATCTTCCGTCGGGCAAAGTCTATCCTTGGATAGCAAAGACAAGGCATTCAACGACAGGTGTCGGTCTTATATCTCCTCCTCCGCATCACGATATTTATTCGATAGAGGATCTTGCTCAGCTTATATACGATCTCAAAAATGCAAATGACAATGCAAGAATATCGGTAAAACTCGTATCTGAAGCAGGTGTCGGAACCGTTGCGGCAGGTGTTGCAAAAGCGGGAGCACAGGTAATACTTATCTCGGGATATGACGGCGGAACAGGTGCCGCACCGAGAAGCTCTATATATAATGCAGGTCTTCCATGGGAACTCGGTCTTGCAGAAGCTCATCAGACGCTTATGCTTAACGGACTTCGTTCAAGAGTTGTGATAGAAACAGACGGTAAACTTATGACAGGACGTGATGTGGTTATAGCTGCACTTCTCGGAGCGGAAGAATACGGATTTGCGACCGCTCCGCTCGTAACTATGGGCTGTGTAATGATGAGAGTATGTAATCTTGATACTTGCCCTATGGGTATTGCAACGCAAAATCCTCTTCTTCGTAAAAGATTCAGCGGAAAACCCGAATATATCGTGAATTTTATGCACTTTGTAGCACAGGAAATGCGTGAATATATGGCAAAACTCGGTATACGGACAGTAGATGAACTTATCGGAAGAAGCGATCTTTTATTCAAGAAAGACTGCAAAGCAGCGGAAAACATTGATTTTTCCAACATACTGGTAAAAAATAATATTTCGGAAAATCAGCATTTCAGAAGTGAAGATGTATATGATTTTCAGCTTGAAAAAACTATAGACAAACGAATTATATGTAAAAAATTATCATCTTCTCTTAAAAACAAAACGCCTAAGACTATTTCAATAGATGTTTCAAGTACAGACAGAACTGTAGGTACTTTATTCGGTTCACAGATAACAAGACTTTACGGAGAAAATACTCTTGATGATGATACTTTCAAGATAAAATGCAGCGGAAGCGGAGGACAGAGTTTCGGAGCGTTTATCCCGAAAGGACTTACTCTTGAACTTTGCGGTGACAGTAATGACTATTTTGGAAAAGGATTATCGGGCGGAAAACTGATATTATATCCTCCTGAAAATTCGGGATTCAAAGCTGATGAAAATATAATAGTCGGAAATGTGGCATTATATGGTGCAACATCCGGTAAAGTTTTTATAAACGGTGTTGCAGGTGAAAGATTCTGCGTTAGAAATTCAGGTGCATCTGCTGTCTGTGAGGGTGTCGGAGATCACGGCTGCGAATATATGACAGGCGGAAGAGTCGTGGTACTCGGTTCTACGGGAAAAAACTTTGCGGCAGGTATGTCGGGAGGTATAGCTTATGTACTCGATGAAGAGCGTGACCTGTATATGAGGATAAACAAATCGCTGGTATCTCTTGAAGGAGTATGCGAAAAAGCTGATATAGCAGAACTTAAAGGAATGATAGAAGAACATTACTCTGCTACAAACTCCGAAAAAGCAAAGCATATACTTGAAAATTTTGAGGAATATGTAAAATGCTTCAAGAAAATAATCCCTCACGATTATGCAAAGATGAGAAACACAGTACTGAGTCTTGAAGAAAAAGGTATGAACGAAGATCAAGCCGAAATAGAAGCATTTAACATCATAAGAAGGGAGGCATAAAAATGGGCAAATATACAGGATTTATGGAATATGAAAGAAAAGACAATTCAGCAAACGAAGTGCTTGAAAGAATAAAAAACTATAAAGAATTCCATATGCCGCTTGATGAAGATACAAGAAAAGAACAGGCTGCAAGATGTATGGACTGCGGTGTGCCTTTCTGTCAGAACGGGAAAATGCTATGCGGTATGATATCGGGTTGTCCTCTTAATAACCTTATCCCCGAATGGAACGATCTTTTATACAGAGGACACAAGAAAGAGGCGCTGAAAAGACTTCTGATGACAAATAATTTCCCCGAATTTACATCGAGAGTATGCCCGGCATTGTGTGAAAAAGCCTGCACTTGCGGAGCAAACGGCGAACCCGTTACGGTAAAGGAAAATGAGAATCACATAATAGAATTCGGATTTGAAAACGATCTGATAAAACCGAGTATTCCAAAAATAAGAAGCGGAAAGAAAATAGCGGTGATAGGTTCAGGTCCTTCAGGTCTTGCAGCGGCTGATACTCTCAATAAAAGAGGTCATAATGTCACAGTATACGAAAGAAGTGACAGAGCGGGCGGTCTGCTTATGTATGGTATACCGAATATGAAACTCGAAAAATCGGTCATTGAAAGAAGAATAGATCTGATGAAAAAAGAAGGTGTTGTATTTGAGCTTAACTGCGATGTCGGAAATGATATGTCCGCAAATGAGATAATAAATAAATTTGATGCGGTGATCCTTGCCTGCGGTTCATCAAACCCCCGTGATATAAAGGCAGATGGCAGAGATGCACAGGGAATATATTTTGCGGTTGATTTTCTGAAAGCCACAACAAAAAGCCTTCTCGATTC
>JAFUUG010000309.1 GCA_017483905.1 Bacillota bacterium | reverse complement strand
CTAAAATAATAATAGCATAATTGCCACTTTGGAAAATCAGAAGGCAACATACGCCACTGGATACCTCCCTTTACAACATATAAAACTCCGCAAAATACATCATATAAATCTATTTGACTTGGTTTGGTTTTCTTTTTTGCTTTTTCTAAATCTTCCCTTATTATTTCAAATTCTTCTCTGCTTATATCACTTGGGTAATTATGCATATCTATATCTCCATATTTTTTTTATTTATATTATACACATTTATGGAGGATTTTGCAATATTTTAAACAGGCTCTTAGTCTCACAGGGTATTACAAGTTTTTTCTGCAAAACAGCCGACGCATCATCTGCCGCAGTAATTCCGTCGGTGATAACATCAAGATATTTTGTTTCGCCAGACTTGCTCTCTATCGGTGTTTTGTGTGTTTCAACAATCACTTTCTGCATTATTTGTGCAGCGTCTGAGGCTGTTATTTCGCCGTCTGAATTTAAAGACATCATTTGAATATATAACATTTAAAAACACAAACACGCACAAAAGCAATAATACGAACAACAAATATTTTTGAAAACTATTCTTTATAGGAATGCTCCTTTTCAATAATTATTTGCAGCAAGCCACCTTTTCACTATCTCAACAGGCGGCTTTTCCGCATCATTCATTTTACCGTGAATAACGGTTTCTTGCTCTTGTCTCTGATAATGTCAAAATGAATGCTCCGAGAAATAATTTTGCACAAAAAAGGGACGGATCATAATTTCTTCACAGCTCACTATAAAATGAATTAATAAAATTTGTTTGATAGGCTTGATTTTTATGCAGAAATAATGTAAAATTATAAAAGGTATGTTAATAAGACGATATTTCAGATCGGAATTATTGACGAATAAGAATAAATTGATATCAGGAGGATAATACAATGGCAAGAGGATTTAACGGCGGCTTCGGCGGCATGAATATGAACAATCTTATGAAACAGGCACAGAAGATGCAGAAGCAGATGGAGCAGATGCAGGAAGGACTTAAGGATAAACAATTTGAGGTGACAAGCGGAGGCGGTGCCGTTAAGATAACCATAAACGGGAAAAAAGAGATACAGTCGATAAAGATCGCTCCGGACGTGGTTGATCCGGATGATATCGAAATGCTTGAAGATCTTATCATGACGGCTGTAAATGAGGCTGTCAGACAGGCAGAAGATGCCATAAATGGTGAAGTCGGAAGAATTACGGGCGGTATGAGTATGCCGGGCGGACTTTTCTGAGAAAGAGTGAAATAAAGTGGGCTACTACGGAGATCATATTACAAGACTGATAGAAGAACTTTCAAAATTGCCGGGTATCGGTGGAAAATCAGCACAGAAGCTTGCATTTTATATAATAAATATGCCTGAGGAAAATGCACGTTTACTTGCAAACAGCATTATACAGGCAAAAGAAAATATAAAGTATTGCAGTGTTTGTCAGAATTTTTCAAATTCGGATATATGTCCGATATGTGACAGTCCGAAAAGGGACAGATCTACCATAATGGTGGTCGAAGATCCGAGAGATATGGCGGCTTATGAAAAAACTAAGGAATACAGCGGTCTGTATCATATTCTGCATGGTGCGATCTCACCTATGAGCGGAGTTACACCGGCGGAACTTAAAATAAAAGAATTGCTTGAAAGGCTGCATGGTGACGAGGTAAAGGAAATAATAATCGCTACAAACCCGAATGTTGAGGGAGAGGCAACGGCAATGTATCTGAGCAGGCTGATAAAGCCGCTGGGTGTGACGGTATCAAGAATAGCACATGGAGTGCCTGTTGGCGGGGATATAGAATATGTTGATGAAGTTACGCTTTCAAGGGCACTTGAGGGTCGCAGACCGATGTGACAAGAGGTATCATTGATAAGGAGTTACTGTAATGAAAATAATTGAACAAAGCTATATTATCGAGGATGAACTGGATTCCGAAAGAATAATGCGTTCGATAGAAAAAGCGGGAAGAACCTGCTACAAAAGTGAGGAAAATATAAAAGAGGACAGTGCGGAGAAATTTATAAGGGCGATAATAAAAAGAGGTCATGAGAGCGTTATAGAACATGAGAAAATAACAGTGAGATTCATAACCGACAGAGGAGTTACGCATGAACTTGTAAGGCACAGGATAGCAAGCTATTCGCAGGAGAGTACAAGATACTGTAATTACAGCAATGATAAATTCGGAAATGAATTGACTTTTATCATGCCCTGCTTTTGGTATGGCGATGAAGAGAAATTAAATATATGGAAAGAAAGTCTGAAAAGTATTGAGGAAAATTATTTTAAACTTACAGAAAGCGGAGCAAGACCCGAAGAAGCTCGTTCAATACTGCCTAACAGCCTTAAAACAGAGATAGTCGTTACTATGAACATGAGGCAATGGAGACATTATTTCAGAATGAGATGCGATAAAGCGGCACATCCGCAGATAAGAGAACTCTCAAAAAATTTGCTTGCGGAACTGAATGAAAAATTACCTGTTTTATTCGGAGATATAGCAGAAGAATTTATGTAAAATATAGGAAACTGCCATGCAGTCGGTGCAAGTAAATGTCAAAAGTACAAGTACGTTTGTTGTTTACTGTATTTTTTGCATGAGTACAGAAGATTCGGTGGGGATTCAATGAGAAATGATTATGCTGATATCGTAAGAAGAGTATTGGAAAAAACATTAACAACAAAGAATATTAAAAAAGCTATCAACGAGATGATGGCTGAATTGGGTGAATTCTATGATCTGAGCCGTATTTATGTATTTGAAAATAGTGATGACAACAAGAGAATGGATAATACATATGAATGGTGTAATAAGGAGACCGAATCACTTATGCCTCAAAGACAGGGATATCCTACGATGGATATTTTTAAGGGCAGGATAGACAGGGTGCTTGTTTATGATGATGTGAAAGCACTTAAAAGGATTATTGATGACAGATACAATCTTTTTGATGACAGTATTATATGCTCTATAATGATAGTGCCTATAGTTGATAATAATATTCTAGTCGGGTTTATCGGATTTGACGATAATTCAAGATACTGCACATGGACTG
>JAFUUG010000308.1 GCA_017483905.1 Bacillota bacterium | reverse complement strand
GCGAACTTCATCAATTTGATGTTCTGCCAAAAAGATGGATAGTAGAACGTTCTTTTGGTTGGCTTGATAAATATCGTCGTTTGTGGAAAAATTGTGAAAGAAAACTTTCAACTTCATTACAAATGACGATTCTTGCGTTCATATCTACTTTTATCAAGAGATTTTAAACAGGCTCTAAGACATTTTGGAAACTTATATATTGAAAGTTGTCAAAATAGAACAAAAAACAATTTTCTGACACTAAAAATGATTTATTTGTAGTAGATTTTACATTTTGAAATTGCCTAAGTATTCAAGTATATAACAGGGAGTGAACTAATAAATTTTATGCGTAAAATATTAATTATAATCTCAACCGTAATCGTTATTGTTTTAACTTCGATTATAATTGTAAATACAGGAAATTACAAATATAATTTAAAGGGTGAATTATTTTTACATAGATATGGTAAAAGCCCACATATTTTATCCATAAATACAGAATCTGATAAATCTAAAATTTTTACTTATTATGATATTAATGGCTACAATATATCAGTAACAGAAAATATTGAAACTATTTATTATAATAAACCGGAATATTATAAAAAATATACAATAAATAATTCTGATTTACGATGGTGTGATTGTATATATAAATATGATGAAAAGAACCGAAATTCAACGCTTGTTTATAAAGCAGAAAATATTAGGTTTTATAAAGAAAGAAACAATTATTTATATATTTTAAAAGGTACAGATTTAATATCTTATGAATTAACAACATCTACAGAGAAAATAATTTTAGAAAATGTTGATGATTTTGATATTGGTCAAAATTTTTTAGCGTATAACGACACTGAAGGTAATATCTATATATATGATATTATAAATCATAATAAACAAAAAATTAGAATTAATTATACTAATAATCTATTTATAAAAAAAATAAGAATTTCACAAAATGATAATTATTTAGCATTTGATGATGGTAGCAAAATTTATATTTTAGATTTAACTAATTATTCGGAATCATACATAGAGCCTAATGGATATAATAGTTGGTTTTTTTCTCCAGACGGCGAATTTATTGCTTTTTGTGAATATCAGCCGTATTTATCATTAAAAGTAAGTAATCCTATGAGAATAGAAGTATGGAATATAAAAGATAATAAAGAATTTACCCTAATGGAGAATCTTCAAAATATAACTTTGGAAGATTGGATGTGAATTTTTTAATAATTTTCTAAAACTATAATTATTAAAACGAAGTAATACATATTTGCTTACGGTAACAAATGCAAACGGTATTGAGAAAATCAAAAATGAATATGATGAGAATATGAGATTGAACAAACAAACCGTAAATACAAAGAACAGGACAGAATATCAGTATGACCCATTGGGTCGTGTTACAAGCAAAAAGATATTTGATGTAAGTTCCGGTGAAGAATTGTATAACGAGAAAACATCATATAGCTATTATGACTTAGGAAGCGGAATACGAGGCTTTCAAAAGAAAGTCACTGTAGACGGCGGAATTCAAGACGGAAACAAAAGACCCGATATTGAAAGCATAAGTGTGACCGATGTAAGAGGAAATCTGCGAAGAGAACAAAAAGGCGATATCTATACCGAGTACGGATACGACTATGCAGGAAATGTGATATGGAAAAAGGAAGCAAACAACAATGACGGATTTATGACAAATTACGAATACGGATTCGATACATCCGGTATGTTAAGAGTTAAGGAAGTAAATGAAGTAGGCGGAGAAAAAGAAGTCATAAGTAACTGGATAGGTGAAAAGATCTCCGAAAAAACAAAAACTGATTCAAATAAATATGATACCGCAACATACAAATATGACGGCCGCGGAAATAAGACACAAACAGAAAAAAGTATCGGTTCAATGATATATGCATACGATAATAACGGCAATAAAACATCGGAAACAACCGGAACAGACAAAAAGACCGTCTACGAATACGATACTTTAAACAGAGTAACAAAAGTTATTTCTCCAAACGGGAATTACAGTACGAATGTATATGACCAAAGAGGAAATCTGACAGAAACTACCTATGGCAGCGGAACAAGAAAGATAAAATATGAATATGATAAGCTGGATAGAGTTATAAGGTGCATAAATCCGATGGGTAACGGAGAAAAACAAATAGTATCGGAAGAAACATATGAATATGATGAAGCAGGGAATATGACAAAGAAAACCATAAAAAACGGTTGGAGGAAAAACTATACGGAATACAGCTATGATGCATTGGGACGAGTAATAAATGAAGAAAACAAAAACGGAGATTTCAATTCGTATAAGTACAGTAAAGCGGGTATGATAATAAGCGAAAAGAACTCAAATCAAACAATATCATATTACTATAATAAAGCGGGAAATGTATGTTTGATGAAAACCAAGTATGGAAATGTACCATACGAAATACGTTTTGAGTATGATAAAGGCGGAAATCTGAGTTCGGAAAATTATTATGCAAACGGAGCATCTTCGATAACAAATTATACCGACTATCAATATGATGAAGCTAACAGGCTTCAATATGTAAAAGATAATGGTGTAAACAGCCGTATTGCCGAATATGTATATAATGTCGGAAATCAAATAACAAAGCTTAAATATGCGAATGGCTCTGTAACCGACTATACCTATGTGACGGGCAATCGCATAGCAAGCGTTGCAAATAACAAAGGACTTTCCTGCACATATTCATATTATAATGATGGTCAAATGAAAAGTAAGAGCGAAAACGGAGTGACCACATCATATACTTACGATGATGAGGGTCGCCTTATAAGCGAAAAAGAGGGAAACAGTCTGACAAAAAATTATGATTATGACAAAGCAGGCAACAGAATAAAAATGACGGTCAGCGGAAATCAGAATTATGTAGCAGACTATACCTATAATCTCAATAATATGCTCAAAGAAGAGATCGTAACAGATCCGCAGGGAAATAAGGATACTACATTCTATGATTATGACGAAAGAGGAAACGAGATATTGCAAATAAAGAGAAGATATGATATAAATGATATAAGGCATGATTCCTCTCTCGGCATATATAAAGCGGACGAACTCGACAGCATAAAGAAAACATACGACGGATTCAACAGGCTTATTAAATATGAGGACGGAGAAAATACTGCCGAATATGAATATAATGCCAAAGGACAGAGAATATCCAAGAAAGTAAACGGAACAAAGAGCATGGCTCTGTGGAATGGGGATAATATTGCCTTTGAGCTGAATGCAACAGGGGGAATGGTAAGAAAATTCGCAAGAGGATATGACCTGATAAGAAGCAATGACGGAAAATATTATCTGCATAACGGACACGGAGATGTCGTAAGCATAACAAATAACAGCGGAACTGTTATAAAAAGCTATAGCTATGACTCTTTCGGAAATGAAAAGAACATAGATAAAAATGACACGAATCCATGGAGATACTGCGGAGAATACTACGATAACGAAACAGGCAGCATATATCTCAGAGCAAGGTACTATGATCCGGGCACGGGTAGATTTATGACGGAGGATCCTGCGAGAGATGGGGTTAATTGGTATAGTTATTGTGGGGGGAATCCTGTTATTTTAGCGGATAAATCAGGTTTAAAACCAACTGAATTAGAAGCAGCAGCAATGGCAGAACATATTTATAACTATGCCTCTAATATAGAGAATAATAACAAAATAGTTCTGGTTGATGGCAAGAAAACACAATGGCAATTAGCCTATATTAAATCTGGTAGTGAAGGTCTGATTATGGGGATATATGCCAAAACAGGCAATGAATATGATGTCAAAAACCCTTTAGAGTATGCAGTTGTAAATAAAGGTACAGATCCTTATAATTTTTATGATTGGAAAAATGATTTTCAAGAATTTTTAGGTTTTTCTTCAAATGATATGAAAGATTCGATTGAAATTGCAAAAGATTTTGTTTCTAAACATAAAAATTATGAAATAACATTTATAGGTCATTCAAAAGGTGGTGCTGAAGCAGCAGTAAATGCCTTAGCAACTGGAAAGGATGCTATGTTATTTAATCCTCTTGCCGTAAATTTAGATGCACTTGATTTGAATTATTCTCAATATAAAGGTAACATGACTGCTTATATAGTTGTAGGTGATGCTCTTGATTTTTGGTTTGGTCCTTACATTGAACCTATAGACAAAGTAGAATATTTACCACAACAATATAGCGAAAGCTTTCCTATGGGTCAAAAAAATCTTATAAACAATCATCTTCCTAAAGCTGTTATAAGTGCATTAAAGGAGAAAGGTTATGAATAAGAAAAAAATTATAATTAATTATATTAAAATATTTATTATATTAATTTTATCTGTAGTATTGTTTTTTTTATTTATATTTTGGTTTGCAATAGGCGGAGGTATTTTACTTATGCCTGACCCACCAGAACCGTTAATTAAATATTCAGAATTTCCTTTTGTTTTAGAATACGAAAAAAATGGAGAGCATTTTAAAATCGAAGATACTGTAATTTGTGAATATAATGGTATTGGAGCAAACGAGGGAAGAGGAAAATATCTTAAATGGAAAAGTTATCTAAAGAAACACAATAATGATGAAATAATATTATATGAAAAGGATAACACGAAGATTGTTTTTGCTCCTTGTAACTCTGATAATGCCGCTATATATATGGGAGGAGAAACATTCTATGGCAATGGATCTGTAAATGACTTAACATATCCTTTTCCAGGAGCATGGTATATTTGCGATGAGGGTGATCATGAACTTATTATTGAAATTAACGAAAAAAAATTATTTGAAGAATATGGTATAAAATTGACATATATTGAAACAAGTGAACCCATAACGAATGAATTCAAATAAAAATTTTATGATTAATTATTGTGTTTTTTATGAAAGATAAAAAAATTTATAACGTTTTATGATTATGACGAGAGAGGAAACGAGATATTGCAAATAAAGAGAAGATATGATATAAATGATATAAGGCATGATTCCTCTCTCGGCATATATAAAGCGGACGAACTCGACAGCAT
>JAFUUG010000307.1 GCA_017483905.1 Bacillota bacterium | reverse complement strand
ATAATGGAACTTTAAAATATTTGACATACTGCTAAAATAGAAAATAGAAACTTTCATGCGTATGTCGTGAAAAAATTCCAAATTCCCTTGACGAATACGTTTTTTTGTAGTATAATGATTTATGTTCGCAGTTGTGGCGGAATGGCAGACGCGCCAGATTCAGGTTCTGGTGAGAGCAATCTCATGGGGGTTCAAGTCCCCTCGACTGCATAAAACTCCCCTTTTGGGGAGTTTTTTATTTTTTGAATATTATCTTCTCTTTCTGCAAATACTCTTTTCAAAAGGAGCTGATAATATGCAGGAAAGCTTATACATAAAACTCCCCTTGGGGAGTTTTTTATTTTTTGAATATTATCTTCTCTTTCTGCAAATACTCTTTTCAAAAGGAGCTGATAATATGCAGAAAAAAACAACGAATAAAAAAACTAAAGAGCCGACCGCAAATGACCTCATGAAATACGAGATAGCCAAAGAACTCGGCTTGTCCGATAAAATAGACTCTCTCGGCTGGAAATCACTCACCTCAAAGGAAAGCGGCAGAATAGGCGGTATAATGGCGACCCGCAAACGAACCCAACAATAAAAATATATCTCGGTAAACCTCAATAGATTTACCGAGATATATTTATTTATCAGCCGCAATCCCAATTATACATTATATCCGAAAAATCACCCTTTTTCAGTGCCTCACCATTAATGAAGAAATTAGCAACACCTGCATCACCAAACATTATTTCATCATTATCATCGCTGTCGATCTGAAAAAGAAGCGTATCATATCTTTGAAGTTCACTCTTATTTTCTCTCGGGTCAAACTGTGTAAAGAAAGGATATCCTATCAACCATGAGCCAATGTTCATTTCATCATAATACTTATCATATTCGTCTTCCGATAATATATCATCTATATATTCCCCGTCATTTAATTCATATCCTAACTCTTTTGATATATCTTTAAATATATCATAAAATCTGTAGTCATCCTCCGTCATAAATACTTCCGTTTTTCCAAAACTTATCGGAACTTCACAAACGATCGGCAAATAATGATCTTCGGGAATATTCAATGTAGTCGGAATATCAAGATCAAGCAGATCTTCCTCTTTTATTTCCTTATTGACTTCTTTATGAAATACCACTCTGAAATTTTTCTGAATGTATGGTTCATCATCCCACCCATACAAATCATCATCACCTAAAAAAAATTGCAATATCCCCTTTTCAGGCAAAATATCATTTTCAGGCACTTCCTCAAAATTTATCTGAGCCAGAAGATACAATTTATTCCCGTCAGAGCCTTTCGGATATTCCATCTTCTTATCCCAATAAGGCATACCCCCGAATTTACTTTGCGTAAGCGAAGTCGGCTTATTCTTCCAGTCTATATTTATCTTAAATCCTGTCCGACTTGTCCTTTTTTCAATTTCCGCAAGTACCTTTTTAACTTCCGCTTCCGTCATACACATTCGCCCTTTCACTGTGCATCTTTCATTGCGTCCATAAGTTTTTCATATATCGGCAAATTATCAAACGTAGCAAAATAATCTTTCGGAGTTTCAGCCCTTCTTATCACTTCATGACTTCCGTCCTCTTTAAGCAGCACTTCCGCCGATTTCAGCTTGCCGTTATAGTTATATCCCATCGCAAAGCCATGCGCCCCCGTATCATGGATAAAGAGTATATCCCCCATATCAATTTTCGGCAGCATTCTGTCTATCGCAAATTTATCATTATTTTCGCAAAGTGACCCCGTAACATCATATTTATGGTCGCATTTCTCGTTCTCTTTTCCCATTACCGTAATATGATGATATGCCCCGTACATAGCAGGACGCATAAGATTTACCGCACACGCATCAACACCGATATATTCCTTATGAGTGTGCTTTTCATTTATCGCCTTAGTCACAAGACAGCCGTAAGGGCCTGTCATAAATCTTCCGAGTTCTGTATATATCGACACATCATTCATTCCCTCTGCACCGAGTATCTCCTCATAAGCCTTTTTTACACCCTCACCTATAACGGCTATATCATTCGGCTCCTGTTCGGGTCTGTAAGGAATACCGATACCGCCCGAAAGATTTATAAACGCTATCTTTACCCCTACTTTCTTATGCAGTTCAACCGCCAGCTTGAAAAGCTCTTTTGCAAGCATAGGATAATAGTCGTTAGTTACGGTATTGCTTGCCAGAAAAGCATGTATGCCGAAGTTTTCAACGCCTTTTTCTTTAAGTATCTTAAATGCCTCAAATATCTGCTCCGTAGTCATTCCATACTTGGCATCGCCGGGATTATCCATTATATCGTTGCTTATTTTGAATACTCCACCCGGATTGTATCTGCATGACATCGTTTTCGGAAATTTTCCCACAGCCTTTTCATACTTTTCAATATGCGTTATATCATCGAAATTTATTATCGCTCCCATATCGTAAGCATACTTAAATTCCTCGACAGGTGTATCATTTGATGAAAACATAGTGAGTTCTCCTCCGCAGCCGAGAGCCTTTGACATCATAAGCTCCGTAATCGAAGAACAGTCGCAGCCGTATCCGTATTCTTTCAGTATATCTATAATATAAGGATTAGGAAGAGCCTTTACCGCAAAATATTCTCTGAACCCCTTATTCCATGAAAATGCGTCTTTAAGTGCCTGCGCATTATTTCTTATTCCCTTTTCGTCATATAAATGAAACGGTGTAGGCACATCGGCAATTATTTTTTCAAGTTCCTCTTTGTTTATAAATGTTTTCTTTAACATAAATTTTCTCCTTTGTTTGTTTTTACGATTTTTATAAAATCATCTATTATATAATTTAATACAAAATCAACGATTTGTCAATAATCACCTCTTTCCGACACAATCTCATAACCGATACTTTCTATTCTCTTTTGCAGACAACCCTTGCACTGAGCCGATTCTTCGCCCGTACATATTTTATTGTCATATAAAGCGTATTTTTTTCTCACTTTCACAGGTGAAAGATTCGGCATAAGCACATTTGCCCCCGCAAGTATCCCCTTTTCTCTTCCTTTCGGATCCATAGTGCCAAGTGCCGTAGTGGCAGGCAATAAAACCCTCGGAAAAAGTATTCTTATAATTGACAAAAGTATAAGCGTTTTTCTCACGCTTCCGCTTTCCTTATCCGCAAACGGTGTATCCTTATGCTTCACAAAAGGACCTATCCCTATCATGTGTGGCTGTAATTCAAGCATAAATTTCAGATCCTCTGTCAGATCATCTGTCGTCTGGTAAGGCGAACCCACCATTATCCCGCATCCTACCTGATATCCGATCTCTTTCAGATCATACAGACATCTTTTTCTGTTTTCAAGACTCATTTCCGCAGGGTGCAGTTTTTTATAATGTTCTTCGTTTGCTGTTTCATGTCTTAAAAGGTATCTGTCCGCCCCTGCATCAAATAATCTCTTATAGCTTTCATAACTTTTTTCTCCAAGAGATAGCGTTATCGCACATTCGGGAAATCTTTTCCTTATCTCCGATACTATGTCAGCCATCACATCGTCATTGTAAAAGCTGTCCTCACCGCCCTGCATCACAAAAGTCTTAAATCCAAGTCTGTATCCCTCTTTGCAGCATTCAAGTATATCTTCTTTGCTCAGTCTGTACCTCTCCGCCTTACCGTTTCCCCGCCTTATACCGCAGTAATAGCAGTCATTTTTACAAAAACTTGATATCTCTATCAGTCCTCTTAAATATATTTTTTTCCCGAACCTTTTTTGGCTTATCTCTCTTGCCTTTTTTGCGAGATATTCCATATCCTCATCATTTATTTCATCAATTATTTTTTTCACATCATCACTGTCCGTCATTCCCTGTAAACACAGCTTATCTATCAGTTCTTTCAATATTCCTGACCTCCGACTCAAAGTATATTTCTTCTCTTCTGTCTTTTTTTAAAGGAAATTCATTCCTGTACTTTTCGCATTCATTCAAATCAATATCGCAAAATATCAATTTTTCATCTTCCTCTATTTCATTCAATCTTTCCCCGTAGGGTGAATATACCGCCGAATGACCGTTATATTCACCGCCTGTCCGATTTACTCCAATAATAAAACACTGATTTTCAATTGCTCTTGCTTTCAGTAAACAATCCCAATGCTCTATCCTGTTTTTCGGCCAGTTAGCAATCACTATTATTCCTTTTGCCCTCTTTGAAACAACTTGAAATATTTCCGGAAATCTCAGATCATAGCATACAAAACAAGAAAAAATATCATTATCAATCATAAATTCGACTGTTTTTTCTCCGCCTTTAAAATATTTGCTCTCCTCCCCATAAGAAAACGGGTGTATCTTATCATATTCACAAACCACACCACCGACTTTATCGATAACTACCGCCCTGTTAAAAAAATCACTTCCTATCTTCTTCACATATCCGAAACAAATATATATATCGTTTTCAATAGCTCTTCTTTTGAAAAACTCAACGCTTTCCCCTTTTTCCTCTCCCGTCTTTTCCACATTCATAGAAAATCCCGTCAGACTCATTTCGGGAAAAATAATCATCTTCGCCCCCGAATCTTTAGCCTTTCTAATAAATTCGGCACATTTTTCCATATTCTTTTCTTTATCTTCCCATATTATATCACTTTGTGCAAGGCATATCTTCATTTTCAACCATTCCTAACAAATATTCCTGAAATAATCAAGGGGTGCTGCAAAATGCAAATCACCCCCTCGTTATACATAGAATCTTTACAAATCAACAACATTTTTAATTTCGTTATCAACTCTCTCTTGATAACTGTATAAGATCTGTGGATCGTCAAGTTTAAAAGCATACCAACCCACATCTGTTTTAATTTCAAATAATTTTTCCATTTCAAGTTCAGGATATTCAATACACTGTATAAGTTCACTTGCCGAAACACATATTATCGTACCCGTCTGAGCATTCAGATAATTGTTTGTATTATCTACATTTAAAACATTTTTTATTTCAAAATTTTTCTCTCCCTGCTCAGATAACCAAATGATCATTTTCCCCGAATCACAAAATTTTTTCAGTATTTCAGTTTTCCGACATCTTACAGCATTCCAATTTTCATTCGGAAAATCATATATAAGTTCAGAAGTACCCTTGTGATCGAGTAAAATATCCAATGCATACATTAAATCGGAATTTAATTCAGATAAAATTTCTTCATCTAATAAAACCAAAGCATCTGTTTCATCAAATTCCACATCAAATTTCATCATCGCTCCACTTTCCTTACTATATTACAAAATTGACGGAAAACCTTAATTTTCCGTCAAAATTTGATTTATTTTACAAGTACTATCGCACTTCTCGGAACAAGTGTTACTCTGTTACAGTTATCTATATATTCTCTCCTGTCCGTCTTTCCGCCGTATTCCCTCAAATCGCTCTCAAGTACCACCCTGCATCTTCCGCTCAAAGGCAGTTCTATCTCTCTTGTTACCCATGTATGGAAGTTAAATACAAAGTACAGTTCACGCTTTTTATATACAAGCACCTTATCATCGTTGTGTATCTTTATAAGTTCCGGATTCGATTCAAATATCGGACAATCATTAAGCATTTTTATCATAGCATTGTCAAAATTCTGCAAATACTGATATTTAAGTTCTTTGTTATCCACAAGACTCCATTGACGCTTTGCATATTTATGACTGTCGCCGTTGCCCTCTCTCGGGAAGTCTATCCATTCGGGATGACCGAATTCATTACCCATAAAGTTAAGGTATCCTTCACCTGCAAGTGTCGATGTAACAAGTCTTATTATCTTGTGATAATCCATCGCTCTTGCAATTATCTGACTTTGATTATCCTTGTCCATGCACCAGTACATTTCCTTGTCCGCAAGCCAGAACATTATCGTCTTATCTCCCACAAGTGCCTGATCGTGTGATTCGCAGTAGCCTATATTCTTCTCCTGAGGTCGTCTTGATGTAAGCTCATGCCACATCCAGTCCATATTCCAGTCCTCATCTCTGGATTTTACCGTCTTTATCCAGAAATCCGGAACACCCATCGCAAGTCTGTAGTCAAATCCTATACCGCCCTCTTTGATAGGTATACACATACCAGGCATACCGCTCATATCCTCTGCAATAGTTATTGAATTAGGATTTACTTCCTTTATAAGTTCATTTGCAAACTGTAAATAAGTTATAGCCTCAAGGTCTGTATTCATACTGAAATACTTGTTGTAGTTATCAAAATTAGAACCAAGACCGTGGTCGTTATATAACATTGAAGTAACACCGTCAAATCTGAATCCATCAAAGTGGAATACTTCTATCCAGTATTTTATATTTGAAAGCAGGAAGTGGATCACTTCATTCTTTCCATAGTTAAATAATCTCGTATCCCATGCAGGGTGATGACCTTTTGCTCCCGTATGGAAATACTGATAATCCGTACCGTCAAATTCACCTAAACCCTCCATGGTATTCGTTGCCGAATGAGAATGGATAATATCAAGAAGAACAGCTATACCCATACCATGAGCCGCATCAATAAGCATTTTCAGCTCCTCGGGTGTACCGAATCTTGACGATACCGCAAAGAAATTCGTTACCTGATAGCCAAACGAAGCATAATAAGGATGCTCCATTATAGCCATTATCTGTATGCAGTTATATCCGTCTTTCTTTATTCTCGGAAGTATACTCTCACGGAATTCGTTATAAGTTCCTATTCTTTCTTCCTCCGTTGCCATACCGACATGACACTCATATATAAGAGGTTTCTTTACTTTCACATTTTTAAAGAAAGCACCGTCATTCCACTTGTAGTCATCTTCCCATACCTGTCCGCTGAAACTTCCGTCTGTCCAGCTCTGAACCACTCTGTTCATGTAAGCAGGTATTCTGTCAAAGGTATTTCCACCGTTTGCTGTGATCCTTACCTTTACTTCATCGCCGACTTTTATGGTATTTT